>JAFAYN010000286.1 GCA_019240375.1 Gemmatimonadota bacterium | reverse complement strand
CCTGGCGGACCAGCGTCGGGTCGGTGTCGCGCACCCAGGTGTCCGCCGGGCACTCCAGGCGGAAGGCCAGCCCGCGCTCCTGCGCCAGCGGCTCCGCGGTGGCCGCCGCCTCGCGGACCAGCGCCGCCAGGTCCACCGTCTCCGGCTGCGCCTCCTGCCGCCCGGACTCCATCCGGGCGAAGCTGAGCACCTGCTCGATCATCCCGCTCAGGTGGCGCGCCGTGTCGCGGATCCGCCCCAGGTGCCGGTGCTGCGCCGTGGTGAGCGGACCCGCCTCCCCGTCGTACAGGATGTCGGCATAGCCGGTGATGACGTTGAGCGGCGTCCGCAGCTCGTGCGACACCACCGCCAGGAAGCTGGACTTGGCGTGGCTCGCCGCCTCGGCCGCCTCACGGGCGACCCGCTCACGCGCGAGGAGGACCTCCCGGTCCGTCTCGGCCCGCTTCCGCTCGGTGATGTCCTCGGCGATGGCGTACACGCCCAGGATCTCGCCGTGCACCACGATGGGGAAGACGGTGAGCCGCGCCTCCACCCGGCGCCCCTCGCGGTGGGCGATCCCCATCTCCACCTGCTGCGGCTCGCCCGCCGCCGCCCGGCGGAAGTGGCGGTCCGCCAGCTCGGTGTCCTCGGGGGCCACCAGCTCCGCGAACCGGGTCCCCACCAGGTCGTCGGCGGGGCACCCGCACAGCGTTTCCGCGGCCGGGTTGGCGCTGCGCAGCGTCCCCTGCAGGTCGAACGAGCAGATGGCGTCCGGGTTGTAGTCGAAGAGCGAGCGGTAGCGCTGCCGATTCTCCTCGTACTGCTGGGCGATCTCGCGCCGCTCCGTGAGGTCGCGGATGATCTGCCCCACCCCCACCAGCCGCCCCGCCTCGTCCACCACCGCGGTGAGCACCACCGATCCCCAGAGCCGCGACCCGTCCCCCCGCACCCGCCACGTCACGTCCTCCCAGCGCCCCTCGCGGATGGCCGCGCCCAGGGCGAACTCCGGCTTCCCCGCCTCGACCTCCTCCGGGGGGGAGAGCACCGAGAAGTGCCTCCCCAGGATCTCCGCCTCCGTGTACCCCAGGATCCGCTCCGCCCCCTCGCTCCAGCTCGCCACCACGCCCTCGGGACTCAGCATGAAGATGGCGTAGTCGGTGACGTTCTCCACCAGGAGGCGGTACATCTCGCCGCTCCCGGGCGGCGCCGGAGGCGGTACGTGCAGCGGAACCGGCTCGGGAAGGGACATGCAGGGTCGGCTTCGGGGGCAAAGCACTACGTGGGTACTGCACGGATGATAATGCGGGAGTGGAGTTTGTGCCACCCTGTACGTACGGGTACGTACGATACGTTCCTCAGCGGAAGAGCCCGACGGCCCAGACCGGATGGTGGTCGCTGGCCCCGCGTGCGTCCGGCACGGTGCCGGAAGCCGCCGTGTCGGGGAGCGCCAGCCCCTTCAGGAAGAGGTGGTCCAGCCGCCCGAGGCGATGGGTCGGCGGCTCGCGCCGGGTGGGCCAGGCATACCCCGCCTCCAGGGCGACCTGGCCGACGTCGTGATCGTTCAGGTCCCCGCCGACCACCACCCGCGGATACGCCGCCGCGTCGGCCAGGACCGCGCGGAGCTGGTCGCGCCGCTGGCCGGCGCTCACGTCCGCGAAGGTCCCCAGGTGGGTGGAGTACACGCGGACACGCTCCCCTCCGACGCGCAGCGTCGCCGCCGTCGCGATGCGCTGGTTGTGGGAGTAGCGGGACGGGTGGGGCAGCACCAGCTTGGCGTCCGCCTCGATCGGCCAGCGCGACAGGACGGCATTGCCGAAGTCGCGGCGGGTGCCGAAGCGGAGGATCGCCGGGTAGTACACGTACCCCATCCCCAGCGCCTCGGCGATGCGGCGCGTCCCGTCCGCGTCCATCTCCTGCAGCAGGACCACGTCCGCCCCGCGGAGCGCCGGCTCCGAGGCAAAGAGCGCGATGGCGCGGTCCACGTGCCGGGCGTACTGGATATTGAACGAGACGATCCGCAGCCGGTCCACGACCCCGCGCGCAGCCGACGCGCCCGCGGGCGTGGGGCCCGCGTAGCGCGGCCCGCGGAGGTCCGGGTAGTCGATCCCCACCCGGCACCCGCCCAGGAGGAGGAGCGCCAGGGCCGCCGCGCCGGAGAAGCCTCGCCTAACTCGCAATTACTCCTCCGCGGCGTCCAGGAAGTCGGGGTGGATCCCCACCGTCCCGCGTCCCTCCAGGGTGCGGAGCATGTAGCAGAAGGTGTCGCTCTGCAGGGGGAAGCGGAAGCGGTACGCCCGCCGCCAGATGGCGTACACCAGCGCGATCACCTCCGCCGCCGGGAGATCGACCCGCGCGTCGCCGACCGGCTCCCGGTACAGCACGTACGCCCCCTCCGCGCGCCGGGGCATCCAGGGATGGAAGTAGCCGAAGTCGAAGGGGATCGCCCGCCCGTCGTGCACCAGGGTGCGCAGCCAGCGGCTCTCGCGCTTCACCTCGCCCACCGTCCACGCGGGCTCCGTCCCGCGCACGCGCAGGGCGTCGGCCCGGAACACCTCCACCAGGTGCTCGCGCAGGCGTCGCCCAAGCAGCTCGCCGCGCCGGTCGGAGCGCACCGCCAGGTAGGTGATGAACCCGGTGTTGACCGCCTCTAGGTACACCCCGCCCACCGCCGCCGCGGGCGCGCCCTCCGCGTCCACCAGCGCCAGCAGGTGGTAGTCCCCGCCCGAGACCAGCCCGCGCCGCCGTTCCTCCAGCTCCGAGAGGAGGTCCTTTTCGGGCTGCACGTCCCAGATCGACTCCGCGATCAGCTCGAACGCGGCACGCGCCAGATCGCTCCGCTCGTCCTCCACCTCCACCACCCGCAGCCCGTCCGCCTCACTCCGCTCCATCGCCCCTCTCCATCCCCAGTCCGAAGATCCGGCTCGCGTTGCGCCACAGGATCCCCTCCGTCTCTTCCTTCGTCAGCTCCAGGCGGCGCACGAAGCGCAGGTAGCTGGCCACGTCCGAGATCGGCCAGTCGGTCCCGAACATCAGCTTGCCGGGGTCGTTCACGTAGGCGATCACGTCGTTGAGCCGGGCGAGCATGAAGCGCTCGAAGCGCGGCTCGAACTCGCCCAGGGTGAGCCCGGACACGTCGCCCAGCACGTTCTCGTTCTTGTAGATCACCTCCATGGCGTCGGTGAACCACGGGTTCCCCAGGTGGCAGATCACGAAGGTCACCTCGCGGAAGTCCACCGCCAGGTCGTCCACCTCCAGCGGGTTGGTGTAGCGCACCTTGCCCCGGGGGCTGAAGGTGTCGCCGGTGTGGATCATCACCGGCACCCCGTGCTCCGCCGCCAGTTCGTACACCGGGCGGAAGCAGGGATCGTTCACGTGGCACGCCTCGTAGCCGGGGTACAGCTTCAGCCCACGGATCCGGCGGGCCACGAGCAGGGTACGCAGCTCGTCCAGCTGCCGGTGGTCCAGGTCGGCGTGGCGCACCCCGGCCACCACGCCGATGCGCGGGTCGCCGTCCAGGTGGTCCAGGATCTCCCCGGCGCCGGGGCGGTCGTCGTTGACGGCGTACGACGAGAGGACCAGCGCCCGTTCGATCCCGTTGGCATCCATCTGGGCCCGCAGCAGGGCGCAGCGCTCCGCCAGCGTGGCGGGCTGGTCCGGGGTGTAGCGGTTGAGGTGCGTGTGGCAGTCTACGATCGGCATGCGGCTCCGGGCCCGGTGCGATATCTTGTATCCCCACTCGGGCCGTAGCAGGGAGCGTACCGCGGGCACGTTTCGTGACGGCGATTCCCGGACGGGCTCCCGAACATTCCGGGAGCGGAGCGACCCGTCCGCGCGGGGAGCATTCTCCCGGCGCGGATTCCCATGACAGGCGACCGATGAACCCACTCCTTTCCGAAGCCCCGCGCATCCCGTTCGACCGGATCCGGGCCGAGCACGTCGTCCCGGCCATCCGGGAAGCGCTGGCCCGCGCCGAGCGGGAGCTGCAGGCGCTGATCGACGAGCCCGGCGAGCGCACCTACGAGAACACCCTCGCGCGCCTGGACGCGCTGGACGAGCGCCTGGGCCGGGTGATCCACCCGGTGTCGCACCTGCTGGGGGTGATGAACACCCCGGAGCTGCGCGAAGCGTACGAGACCGTGCTCCCCGAGATCTCCACCTGGGACGCGCGCCTCCCGCTGAACCCGGGGCTGTGGAGCGCCGTCAAGGCGTACGCCGCCACCGCGGAGGCGCGGGCCCTGACCGGGGTGAAGCGGCGCCACCTGGACAAGACGGTACGCGAGTTCGTCCGCGCCGGCGCGGACCTCCCGCCCGAGGACAAGGCGCGCGTGGAGGCGCTGCGGGTGGAGCTGTCCACCCTGCAGACCCAGTTCTCCAACAACGCGCTGGACTCCACCAACGCCTTCGACCTGGTGGTGACCGACCCGGACGACCTGCGCGGGCTCCCCCCCACGGCGGTCGCGCAGGCGCGCGCCGCGGCCGAGGCCAGGGAGGTGGAAGGGTGGCGCTTCACCCTGCACGTCCCCTCGTACCAGCCCTTCATCCAGTACGCCGAGGACCGGGAGCTGCGCCGCCGGCTGTACGAGGCGTACATGAACCGCGCCTCGGAGGGGGAGCACGACAACCGCCCCGTCATCGCCCGCATCCTGGAGCTGCGCCGCGAGCTGGCCACGCTCCTGGGGTACCGCGACTTCGCGGACTACAAGCTGGACGAGAGCATGGCCCACGACGGGGCGACGGCGCTCTCCTTCGAGGAGGACCTGACCGAGCGCACCCGCCCGTACTGGAAGCGGGAGATGGAGGAGCTGGCGGAGTTCGCCCGCGAGGAGCTGGGGATCGACGAGCTGGAGCCGTGGGACACCGCCTTCGCCGCCGAGCGGATGCGCCGCGCCCGGTACGACCTGGACGAGGAGGAGCTGCGCCCGTACTTCCCGATGGACAGCGTGCTGAGCGGGCTGTTCGAGCTCGCCCGCCGCCTGTTCGGGGTGACGGTCGCCGAGCACCCGATCCCCGAGACCTGGCACCCGGAGGTCCGGTTCTACGACGTGAGCGACGAGTCCGGGAGCTACCTGGGCGGCTTCTACGCCGACTGGTTCCCACGCGAGAGCAAGCGCGCCGGGGCGTGGATGAGCGGGCTGATCACCGGCGGGCCGGCGGACGGCGGGTGGGAGCCGCATCTGGGGTCGCTAGCCGGGAACCTGTCGCCGCCGGAGGGCGACCGCCCCGCGCTCCTCACCCACCGCGAGGTGGAGACCATCTTCCACGAGTTCGGCCACCTGCTGCACCACGTCCTGTCGCGGGTGGAGGTCACCTCGCGCGGGGGGACCAACGTGTCGCGCGACTGGGTGGAGCTGCCGTCGCAGATCATGGAGAACTGGACCTGGGAGCGGGAGGCGCTGGACCTGTTCGCCCGGCACTGGGAGACGGGAGAGCGGATCCCCGACGAGCTGTATCGGAAGATGCTGGCGGCGCGCAACTTCATGGCGGCCAACTTCCAGATGCGGCAGCTCAGCTACGGGACGCTCGACCTGTACCTGCACGTCCACTACGATCCCCGGCGCGACGGCGAGGTGATCCCGTACGCGCAGGAGGTGATGTCGCGGTTCGTGGCGCGGCCGGAGTTCGCGCGGAACCACTTCCTGACGGCGTTCACGCACATCTTCGCGGGAGGGTACGCGGCGGGGTACTACAGCTACATGTGGGCCGAGGTGCTGGACGCGGACGCGTTCACCCGGTTCCAGCGCGAGGGGCTGTTCAACCGTTCCGTCGGGCGGGACTTCGTGAACGCGGTGCTTTCCCGGGGGGACGGGGCGGACCCGCGGGAGCTGTTCCGGGAGTTCATGGGGCGGGATCCGGATCCTGCTGCTCTTCTGCAGCGGAACCTGGGTGTGCACGAAGGGGTGGCGGGGGAGGCCCCGGTCTCGGGCGATTGATCATTCCTGGGAGTTGGGGCCGCTCCGGAGCCCGGCGGTACTGCTGCCGGTCTCCTGCACGGGGGCGGTGAGCCTGCCAAACTACCGGCAGTCTCCCCGCCCGCGGAGTGAGCCCACGATACTGCCGTGGTCTCCCTCCGCACATGCTGTGGGAACTATGGGAACGGCAACAACGACGAAGGGCGAGCATCCGCGTGGGTGCTCGCCCTGTTGCTGTACCCAGCTCTTGAGCCTTCCCCCAGAATTGGGGGAAAGTGGCGGCTCTCGGGCCGCCGGATGGGGGCCGTGCTGAGCCGGCCCTCGCGCGAGCCCCGTTCCTTCAGCGCCCCGCCCCCCCCGCCAGGTGCTCCTCCAGCGCCTCGGGCTGGATGTCGAAGCGGTCGGCGTGCCAGGCCACCCCGCCGTCGCGCAGCAGGATCACCTGCGGCGACTGGTGCTCCACCCCGGTGCGCTCCGCCACGTACCGCGAAGCCTCGGTGCTCTCGTTCACGTCGATCAGGTACACCGGGGCGTCCGGGTGCTCCTGCTCGAAGCGCTGCATGTGCTCGTTCGCCATGGCGCTGATCGGGCAGCGCGTGCTGTGCTTGTACAGGATCGCGCCGTCCTGCCGCAGCACCTCGTCCACCTCGTCGCGCGTGGTAAGCGGAGTCATCGTTCACGTCCGGGTTCGGGTCCATGCGCGGAAACGTTCGTGTCCGCCTCGGGCCCGCTCCCTCGCGCAACCCGCGTACCGCCGCGTGCGGGAACCGCCTCCACCGCCGGCACGGGCGGCGCCGTCCCCTCGGCCGGGAGGGTGAACCAGAAGGTGCTCCCCTCCCCTTCGCGGCTCTCCACCCCCGACCGGCCGCCGTGCGACTCCACGATCCCCCGGGTGATCGCCAGCCCCAGCCCGGCGCTCCCGCGGTACGTGCGCCGCCCCTGCCAGAAGCGCTCGAACACCCGGTCGCGCTGCCCCTCGGGGATCCCCGGCCCGGTGTCCGTCACCGCGAAGCGGATCCCCTCCCCCTCCCGGTCCACCCGCACCAGCACCCTCCCCCCCGGCGGGGTGAACTTGACGGCGTTCCCCAGCAGGTTGGAGAGCGCCTGGAGGACGCGGTGGTGGTCGGCGCGTACCGGGGGGAGGTCGTCCGCCACCTCGAACTCCAGGTGCAGCGACCGCTCCCCGGCCGGCGAGTGGAACAGCTCGTATGCCTCCTTCAGCAGCGGCTCCACCGCCAGCGGCGCCTGGTCCATCGCCAGCCGCCCCATCTCGATGCTCGCCACGTCCACCAGGTCCTGGATCAGGTGCCCCATGCGCTGGGCGCAGCGCTGGATCGCGTCCAGGTAGCGGGTCTGCTGCTCCGGCGAGTCCGCCTCGCGCAGCAGGTCGGCGTACAGGGAGATGGCCTGCAGCGGGTTGCGCAGGTCGTGCGAGACGATGGCGAGCACGTCGTCGCGGGCCTGCAGCGCCAGGGTGGCCCGGCGGTACAGCCCCGCGTTGTCCACGGCCAGCGCGGCGTGGCGGGCCAGCTCCTCGGCGAGCGCCAGGTCGTCCGGGCCGTAGCGCCGCCCCGACGCGGCGGAGATCAGGTGGATCGCCCCCAGTACCCGCCCCCGCGCCAGGAGCGGGACGGTGATCAGAGAGCGCGGGCCCAGCAGGCGGACCAGCTCCACGTACGCCGGGTCCCTCGCCGACGAGCCGTGCACGTCCTGGAGCATGAGCGATTCCCCGGTGCGCACCACGCGGCGCACCGGGTGCTCCGGCGGGAGGGCGATGGTGCGGAAGCGCTCCGCCAGCTCCCACTGCTCCGGGTCGGCGTGGGCCAGCTCCACCCGGCGCACCTCCGCGTCCCCGCCCCCCTCGCGCACCACGTACACCCCCGCCCAGTCCGCGATCTGCGGCACCGCCAGCCGCGCCACCTGCCGGAGCGTTTCCTCATAGTCGAGCGACGAAGAGAGCACCCGCCCCGCCTCCACCAGGAAACGCTGCTCCTGCTCGACGCGCTTGCGGCGCGTGATGTCCTCCGTGATCCCCGCCACCCGGTACACCTCCCCATCGGAGTTGCGGATCGGGAAGGCGCGCATCCGGCCCCAGCGCACCTCCCCGTCCGGCCGCACGATACGGAACTCCAGCCCCTGCTCCCCCTCGCGCACCGTGCGCATCACCGCCTCCACCCCGGGACGGTCTTCGGGGTGGATGATTTCCAGGAAGGAGACCGGCTCCCGGTACAGGCTTTCCAGCGTGCGCCCCGAGATCTCCTCGTACGCGGGGCTGACGTAGACCGCCCGGGTGAAGTCGGGGTCGAAGATCCACAGGTTCTCGCGGAGGTTCCCCGCGAGCTGGCGGAAGCGCTGGTTGCTTTCCTGGAGCCGCGCCTGCGCCCGCTTCCACTCCGTGATGTTCTGGTGCGCCACCACCGCGCGCAAGGGGAGCGTCCCCGCCAGCCGCGTCGCCCGGAGCACGAACCATCCCTCCTCGCACCGGTACTCGTGGGAGAAACGCCTGCGGCGACCGTGCAGCACCTCCCGGATCCCCACCGCGATCGCCGGTCCGGCCTCCCCTTCCGGCCCCCTCCCCGCCTCCGCCACGGCCAGGTAGTCCTCGCCCACCTCGCGGACGGAGCCGCCCCCCGCGCCGGAGCAGGCGAAGGCGTACCAGGCCGGGTTGACGGCGAGGACGGTCCCCGCGTCGTCCAGCACGGCGACGCGTACGTCCAGCGCTTCGAGGGCCGACGCGAACAGCTCGTCCAGATCCCGCATGTCGACCTCCACGGTCCGGGGACCGCTCCCACGGAGACCACAAACCGGCGCGATCCGTTTCCTGCCACGCAAGCGCGAAGCCGCCACGGCGATGGCCGCCGCTCCTTTTCGGCCCCGTTCCGGAAGAAACGGGATGCGGGGCGGAAAGCGCGCGACGGAAGCTTGCCGGGACGGATGCGGCGAGACATCATTTCGCTCCCCATCCCCGCTCGCCCACCCCGCCGGAGGCCCCGTGAAAAAGGTCTGGCCGCTCTTCTGTCTGTGCCTCTCCCTCGTCCCTCGTGCCCTCCCGGCGCAGGAGGCGCAGCGCTCCATCCTGGCCGGCAAGCTCCGCGGTGAGCTGGTGCGCATCGCCGACGAGACCCCCGGGGTGCTGGGCGCTGCCGTGGTGGACCTCGCCACCGGCGAGCGGGTGGGCGTCAACGATACGCTGGTCTTCCCACAGGGGAGCGCCATCAAGGTCCCCCTCCTGATCGAGCTGCACCGGCAGGCCGGGGCCGGGCGCCTCCGCCTGGACGACCGGGTGACGCCGCGCGCCGCCGACCGGACGGCGGGGAGCGGGGTGCTGCAGTACTTCGGGGACGGGACCTCGGAGCTGTCGCTGCGCGACCTGGCGACGCTGATGATCGTGCTCTCCGACAACACCGCCACCAACCTGCTGATCGAGCGGGTGGGGATGGCGAGCGTGAACCGCACGCTCGAGGAGATGGGATTCCGGCACACCCGGCTGCAGCGGATGATGATCCGCCCCCGGGAAAGCGCCCGCGGCATGGAAAACCTCTCCACACCGGCCGAGGCGGCGGAGCTGATGGCGCGGCTGGACGGGTGCCGGCTCCCGGTGAGCGCCGCCGCGTGCGCCGAGATCCGCCGTACCCTGGAGATCCCCAAGGAGGGCGCCTTCCCCGCCCCGATCCCCGCCGGGGTGCGGGTGGCGTGGAAGCCGGGCGACCTCGCCGGCGTGGCGACCGCCTGGGGAGTGGTGACGCTCCCCGGCCGCCCCTACGCGGTGGCGGTGATGGTCGCCTACAGCGACGACGCCGCGGCCGCCGAAGCGGTGCGGCGGGTGTCGGCGGCGGCGTACGCCCACTTCGCGCGGCTGGCCGGCGCCACGCCGTACGGGACGCGCGTGGACCCCACCCTCCTGGCCGACACGGCCCGAGCCGCGCCTCCGCGGTAAGCGGCACTTGCGAAATCGGCCGGGGCTCGCTAGAATTACACTCTAGCGAGCGTCATCCGGCCCATGTGGTCGGAGCCAGTGTGCGGAAAGGACCTGGACCCTTCGCGGCCCCGGTCCTTTTTTGTTGCTCGTGAAAGCCCGTTGCGGGGGGCGACGACACCCGCGGAACACAGGCGCTCGGCTGGTACGGAGAATACCGCAGCTCGACGTCGATCAACAACAGGAGTAAGGTATCATGCGTACCACCGGCACCGTGAAGTGGTTCAACGACGAGAAGGGCTACGGGTTCATCACCCCGTCGAACGGCGAGAAGGACTGCTTCGTCCACCACTCGGCCATCCAGGGCAACGGCTTCAAGTCGCTCAAGGAAGGCGAGCAGGTCGAGTTCGACATCGTCCAGGGCCAGAAGGGCCCCGCGGCCGAGAACGTCGCCCGCGTCGGCTGAGCCGTCCCGGCCCCGCGCCGGACGTGAAGAGCCCTCCCGACCACGCGGTCGGGAGGGCTCTTCTTTTTGGTGGGATCCGGTCGGTGGATCCCGTTTCTACTTGTGGCGGAAGGTGATCCGCCCCCGCGTCAGGTCGTACGGGGAAAGGGAGAGCGTCACGCGGTCCCCTTCCAGCACCTTGATCTTGAACTTGGTCATCTTCCCCGCCCCGTAGGCGAGGACCTTGTGGCCGTTCTCCAGCTGCACCCGGTACATCCGGTCGGGGAGCACCTCGGTGACCACCCCCTCCACTTCGATTCCTTCCTGCTTCGCCATAGATTTCGCCTTCCTCCAGGGAACGGTTCCCGTCATAGTTGAAAGCCCGCGGGACCCGCTCGGCCCTCCGGCTTGCCCCCTTCTACACCCGCCGGAGCAAAAGGTTCTCAGCTCCCCAGGATGCTCCCCAGCTCGGCCTGGGCGGCGTCCAGCTCCCGCCGCAGCACCCCGTACCGCTCCACCACGTCGCGCCCCACCTTCTGGTCGGCGCGCAGCGTCTGGCCGTACAGGTAGGTGACGTGGGTCTGCAGGCCGGGGCGCCCGTAGCGCACCGGCTCGGCCACCAGCTTCGCCTCCAGGGCGGCCAGGCGCCGGGCGGTATCGGCCGCCGCGCCCGTCCCCGTGCCGATCCGCTGCCGCTCGCGCTGCACCCGCGCCACCAGCAGGTTCACCTGCGTGACCAGGTCGCGGACGCGCAGGTTGTGCTCGTACTGCTCACGCAGGTCGGCCGGGGTGACGCCGTCGGCCAGGACGCGCGGGTCCTCCACCACCACCAGCGGCTGGGTGAGCACGCGCCCGCCTGCGGTGAGGCGCACCTGGTACGTTCCCGGCACCACCGCGGGGCCGTTGCGCCCGCTGCGCTGCGGGCTCGGGTCCCAGGAGCCGGCGGTGGTCAGGTCCCACACCACCCGGTTGAGCCCCGGCTTCGCGGGGAGGAGCGGCGTCCCGGAGGTCGCCAGCCCGGCGGCGCTCACCGCGACGTCGCCCTGCGGGGTCGGCCGGTGGGTGGCGAAGCCGCGCACGGTCCGCCCCGCCTCGTCCAGGATCTCCAGCGTCACGTCGGCCGCGCCGTCGGGGAGGAGGTAGTCGATCATCGCCCCGGCGGCCGGGTACTGCGGCAGGTCGGGCGACTCTCGCTCGGACTCCTCGCCGCCGAAGCGGGTGGAGTAGCGCATCCGGACCGCCTCGCGCGGACGGAACAGGTGCGCACCGCCGGCCGGGACCTCGCCCAGCTGCCGCAGCGGCGCCAGGTCGTCCAGGATCCAGAACGAGCGCCCCTGCGTGGACACCACCAGGTCGCCGCGGTGCACCTTGAGGTCGGTGACTGGCGTGACCGGGAGGTTGAGCTGCAGCGGCTGCCAGCGCCGCCCGTTGTCGAACGAGACGAACATCCCGAACTCGGTCCCGGCGTACAGCAGCCCCTCGCGCTCCGGGTCCTCGCGCACCACCCGGGTCGGCTGGTCGGCGGGGATCCCGTTGCTCCCGTCCGTAAGCAGGGTCCAGCTGTGGCCGTAGTCTTCGGTGCGGTAGATGTATGGCCGGAAGTCGCCCAGCTGGTAGCGGAGCACCGCCACGTACGCCGAGCCCTTCCGGTGCGGCGAGGGCTCGATGTTCTGCACCCGCCCGCCCGGCGCGAGACCGCGCGGGGTGACGTCGGTCCACGTCTTCCCCCCGTCGCGGGTGACGTGTACCGGGCCGTCGTTGGCCCCGGCCCAGATGGTCCCCGGCTCCAGGGTGGACTCGCGGATCGCGTACAGGGTGCTGTAGTACTCCTCGCCCGTCACGTCGATGGTGATCGGCTCGCCGGAGCGCACCTGGCGGCGCGGGTCGTGGGCGGTGAGGTCGGGGGAGATCCGCTCCCAGGTGAC
>JAFAYN010000374.1 GCA_019240375.1 Gemmatimonadota bacterium | reverse complement strand
CCCCGTGAGGTCGTCGATCCGGATCACCTGGCCCAGGTCGGCGTCGGTCACGTAGATGCGCCCCTGGGCGTCGGTCGCCACGGCGGTCGCGCGCTTGAACGGCCCGTCGAACCGCCCCGCCTTGCGCAGCTGCACCACGGACGAGGGCTGGCTCGGCCCCACCCACACCGCCGCGTACACGTTCCCCCGCCGGTCGCTCGCGATCCCCTGCACGCCCGACATCGGGTCGCGGCTGTGCGCCGCGCCGGTGAAGTCGTCCATGGCGTGCATGGCGTACGTCGACCCGTCGTAGGCGTATTCGTCGTACACGAACAGGGCGGGCTCCCGGACGACGACCCGGAGCTGGGGACGCTCCACCGCGGGCTGGCGGGCGGTGATCTGGGCGAGGGCGGGGACCGCCGTCGCGAGGACGGCGGCGAGGATCGCTGCACCGGGGACGAGGCGGGATCTCATGCCGGGGCTCCTTGGGCTGGGGGGCATCGTACGCGGCGCGCGCGTATGGCTCCCTACACTCTACAGGGCGGCGGGGAGAATACCAACACCCTCATACGTTTCCGCTTCCCGCCGCCCCGGGGCGCTACCGCCTGGGGCGGGGCGGCTCCAGCTTCCGGAGCACCTCCCCGGCGGTCGCCATCTCCAGCGCGATCTCCAGCGACTTCGGGTCCTCCTGCCCGAAGCGGGGCGAGCAGATCGCCTGCGCCGAGACGGTGACGCGGGTCCCGCCCGCGCGCTCCTGCAGCAGCACCCCCACCACGAAGCCGGGGCCGGCCTCCCTCGCCCACGGCCCGTAGTCGATCCCCGACGGCCACCCCGCCACCGGCAGGGTCATGGTCGAGTCGGGGCGGCTCGCCTTCGGGTCCGGCGTCAGCCCCAGCCCGGCGAGCGCCGGCTCCACCCTGGCGCGCAGCTCGGCGATGGGGGACCGGGAATCCACCGACACCCGCATCGCCTGCTGGTCCGCGGCCCCGTTCGGGCAGGTGCGTGCCCCCGACGAGGGCTGGCTCGCCGCCACCACGAAGTCCTGCCCGAAGGCGGTGGTCAGGCTGTCGCGCTTCGCGCTGGGGGCGAAGGTGGAGCGCACCCGGATCAGGTAGCTCCCGGTCCCGTAGAGCAGGAGGTGCGAGCGGACCGGCTTCCCCCCCGCGGCGCCCGTCAGCCAGAGGTGCCTCCCGTGGATGAGCGCCCCGGTCGGGGAGCCCATGACGATCGCCGCGTCGCGCTCCACCGTCAGCGAGTCGAACTCCCCCCGCCGCACCATCGCGGGGATCAGGGCGGGGAAGGAGTCCGCCTCTACGTCCACGGCCACCGAGTCGCAGGCGTGCAGGCAGTCGGGGATGACCGGGACCGGGGACACGAAGGCGTCCACCTCCATCCCCGCCGCGGAGCGGTAGTGGAGCTGACCTCCCCCGCCGCCCTCCATCTGCCGGGAGGACACCAGGCGGAAGTCGCCGACGCGCGACGGGAGTGTCAGGTGCGTGCTGACGGCGCGGGAGTCCTGCGCCGCAACGACGACCGGGTGGAGGAGGAGCGCGAAAAGGATGAGGCCGAAGGTGCGCACGATGATTCCGGGAGGAGTTGCGAGGGAAGGGAACACACGGCGCCGGGAAAATGGCGGAAAACGCACGTGGCGGGCAAGTGCCCCTGGTGTGGGCGCAAAGAAGCGGGGCCGGGAATCGCTCCCGGCCCCGCTCGCCCGTCTCCTCCGTGCAGGCCCGTGCTTACGCGGCCCGCACCCGCCGCCTGCGCCACTGCGACAGCTCGGGGAGGAGGTCCTCGGACGGGGCCATGCCGAGCGCCGCGAGGAAGGGCTTCAGGCTGATGCGGAAGCCGGGGCGGACGTGCGTCTCGGGGGTCTCCACGCGGACGTTGCGGTCGATGGACATTCTATCACTCCACTGTGCTCGAGTTCGGTTTCGGTGCTCGGGGCCCACGCCGGACCGTACGGATCGCGCGGCGCGCGAGTTTCAATCCGGTGCGGAGAAGAATAGCCGGTCCCGTGCCGGGCACATCGGTCAGGCGACCTAGTCGTCCTCGCCGCGGGGTGAATCCGGCGCGCTCCCTGCGTTCGTACCCTACCAAGCGCCGCGCCGTAGATCCCGTCACCCGAAGCCCCGGTCCGAATGAACACACGCCGTCTGCTCGCCCTGGCCGCGCTCGCGCTGGCCCCGCTTCCCGCCTGCGACCGCCCCGGCGCCGCGGATCCCGTCCGGGGCGTGTACTCGTACGAGGTGGGGAACCGGTTCGCGAAGATCGCCCTCCTTCCCCGGGACACCTTCCAGATGCTGGTCTCGCTGGGGAGCGGAGGGCGGGGGATGAAGGGGACGTACCGGGTGCGCGGCGACACGGTCGCGCTGCTCAACCCCCGTGGCGACAGCATGATGGCGCTGCTGCGCGGAGACACCCTGAACGTGTACATGGGCGGGGAGTCACTGGTGCCGTTCGTGAAGGCGCGCGACCGGAAGAGGTGAGGTGGGCTTGAGGAACCGGGCGGCCGAGGTTAGCTTTGTGCGCTTGCCGGAAACGGCGGGTGTGGGGCCGTAGCTCAGTCGGTTAGAGTGCCGGACTGTCACTCCGGAGGTCGCGGGTTCGAGTCCCGTCGGCCCCGCTCGCGGGAAAAATAGCAGGATGCGCTCGTAGCTCAGCTGGATAGAGCGTCTGACTACGGATCAGAAGGTCGGGAGTTCGAATCTCTCCGGGCGCATGTAACGAGAAGCAGGGCCGCGGCGTCGACGCCGCGGCCCTGCTTCGTTCTGCGCGCGATCCTGGGCTACCGGCCGGAGGCGCCCCGCTGGATCCGGCGGACCGACGCGTTGATCTCGTTGATCACCCGGCTCTCCGCCTCGGTGCGGAGCCGCGCCCGGAGCGGCGCGACGCTGGACGCCTGCCCCAGCTCGCCCAGCGCCTTGGCCGCCGCCTGGCGGACGTAGAAGTCCGGGTCGTCCAGCAGCGGCTCCAGGATCCGCGCCGACTCCGCCTCGGTCCCCTTCGACTGTGCCGCGAAGACGGGGATGGCCGCCTGCCGGGCCTGGCGGCTGTTGGAAGCGCCCAGGTAGTCGCGGAGCAGCTCCCGCGCGGTGGCGGGGTCGACGCTCCCCAGGGCGTTGATGGCGCCAGCGCGGAGCACGTCCAGCCACGAGTCCTGCGCCAGCACGGCGCGGATGGTGGGGAGCGCGGCGGCGGGGGCCGCGTGCGCCAGCGAGCGCACCGCCGCGGCGCGCACGTACGGCGACGGGTCGGAGGCCGCCACCTCGGTCAGGCGCGCGGAGCTGGCGTCGCCGGAAAAGGCTCCCAGCGCGCCCGCGGCCGCCTGGCGCACCCGCGCGTCCCGGTCGCGGGTGGCGTCCACCAGGGCGGCGCGCACGTCCTCCGCGCCGGTGATCCCCGCCAGGGCGTTGGCGGCGCGCTGGCGCACCCCCCAGAAGGCGTCGGAGTGCACCGCGCGTCCCAGCGCCGCGCGCGCCTCGGGCTGCTCCCCGCGCTCGGCGAGCAGCTCCACCGCCTCGATCCTCCCGATCACGTCGTCGTCGTGCTCCAGCTGGTACGCCAGCATCGTCGTGGGACGGGGGAAGTCGGTCAGGTCCAGCAGCCACCCGCCCTTGTCCCAGCGGATGGAGCGCGGCTCGGCCGGGAGCGCCAGCTCCAGCCGCCCGGTCCCGTCGCGCACCGGGACAACCCCGCGCACCGGCCCCGCGTCGGTCAGCACCTCCACGTCCACGTCGGCGTCGAAGACCCCGGTGAGCGAGTCGCGCGGCTGCACCTCGCGCGCGTCCAGCGCCACCCTGCGCGACGCGGGATCGTACGCGTACGACACCTGGAAGACGGGGAAGCCGGCGCCGTACACCCACTGCCGGAAGAAGGCGTCGTAGCTCCGTCCGGTGGTCTCCTCGAAGGCGCGCTGCAGGTCGGGGGTGGTGACGTTCTGGTAGGCGTGCGCGGTGGTGTAGTGGTTCATCGCCGCCCAGAAGAGCGAGTCGCCCAGCTGGTGCCGCGGCATCTGCAGGACGGTGGCGCCCTTGGGGTAGATGTGCCCGCTCAGGAACACCTCCAGCGGGTCGGTCATCCACCGGTCCCACACGATGGGCCGGCGGGAGCCGCGGTCGGCCCCGATCGTCTGCTCCTGCGCCTCCAGCCGGTCCAGCGCGCCCTCGTCGTGCCCCAGGCTGGCCTCGCGGAAGGTCTGCTCCATGAAGGTGGCGAACCCCTCGTTGAGCCAGGCGTGCGCCCAGTTGCTGGTGGTGAGGAGGTCGCCGTACCACTGGTGCCCCAGCTCGTGCGAGACCAGCCCGCCGGAGTACGCCTGCGGCTCGGCCCAGGCGGGGTGCAGGATCCCGTTGTCGAGCTGGGTGGTGGCGGTCACGTTCTCCATCCCGCCGAACACGTAGTCGGGCGTCACCGACTGGTCGTACTTGTTCCACGGGTAGGGGACCCCGGTCTTCCGCGAGAAGACCTCCATCGCGCGCGGGGTCATCCCGAAGCCCCGCCGGGCCGCTTCCACCGAGTCGGGATAGGTCCAGTAGCCTACCGGCACGTCGTTCCAGCGGTCCTGCACCACCACGTAGTCCCCCGTGACCACCGACATCAGGTAGGTGGAGGCCGGGCGCTCCAGCGACCAGTGCCACTCCACCTCGTTCCCCACCTTCCGCGACCCCACCAGCCGCCCATTGGAGAGCGCCTTCTCGTTCGCGGCGGTGCGGACGAAGAACTCCCACGTAGCCTTGTCGTTGGGGAAGTCATACGTCGGGACCCAGTAGCGCGTGTCCTCCATCTCGCCCTGCGTCCAGAGCATGTGGCGCCGGTCGATGAAGTACGCCCCCTTCTTAGGGCGCACCGCCTCGTAGTCGATGGTGACCGAGGTGGCCGCGCCCGGGGCGAGCGGGCGGGGGAGGTGGACGGTGAGGGTGCGCCCGTCGTAGTCGTGCCGCAGCGAGGCGCCACTCGGGCCGGTGACCCGGCGGATGGTCATCCCCAGCGCGTCCACGGCCACGTCGGTGAGCGGCCGGTCGAGCGCGGCGAGGCGCAGGGTGGTGGAGCCCACCACCGCGTGCCGGGGCCAGTCGAAGCGCACGTGCACCACCTGGTGCTGCAGGTCGTAGGTGCGCGTCCGCTCCGCGTGCGGGGTCCCTTCCGGCACCGGACCCCAGGTCATCAGCGGCCCGGTGCGGAACGGGGGGACCCGCATGGCCGCCGGGGTATCGACCCGCGTCGGCATCGTGGCTGCTGCCGGCGTGGGTGCAGGAGCGGGTGCGGGAGTGAGTTGCGCGGCCGGGGCGCAGCCGGCCAGGACGAGCAGGGGGATGAGGCGTCGCTTCATGGACGGCCTGGAGCTGGAGGTGGACCGGGATGCCGGGACGGTTCGTACGGGCCGAAAGACAGGATGCAGCGGCGGACGGCGCGCCGCAACACCGCGCCGGTCCGCGCCCTCGACACCGGGGACCCCGCGGGTTACAATCCACCCTCCCGGAACCGAACTCATCGCACCTGCAAATAGACGCCGCGCATGGACGCCCTGCTTGCCGCCGATCCGCAGATCCACCGCTTCCTGGTCGAAGAGGCCGAGCGCCAGGAGCACCAGCTGGAGATGATCGCCTCGGAGAACTTTGTCTCGCAGGCCGTGCTCCAGGCGATGGGCTCCGTGCTCACCAACAAGTACGCCGAGGGGTACCCCGGGAAGCGCTACTACGGCGGGTGCGAGGTGGTGGACGAGGTGGAGCGCCTGGCACAGGATCGCGTCCTCCAGCTCTTCGGGGGCGAGCACGCCAACGTGCAGCCGCACTCCGGGGCGCAGGCCAACATGGCGGTGTACTTCGCCCTCCTCCAGCCGGGCGACACCGTGCTGGGGATGAACCTGTCCG
>JAFAYN010000315.1 GCA_019240375.1 Gemmatimonadota bacterium | reverse complement strand
AGCCGGCGTTGTTGACCAGGAAGTCCACCTCCAGGCCCCGGGCGACCAGCTCGGTGAAGACCCGGCCCGGCGCGTCCGGGTGCGACAGGTCCACGGGGACGGGGTGGGCGCGGATCCCGTACTCCCGCTCCATCTCGTCGGCGATCCGGTCGAGCCGGTCGGCGCTGCGCGCCACCAGCACCAGGTCGTGGCAGTCCCGCGCGAACAGGCGCACGAGGTCGAGGCCGATCCCGCCGGACGCGCCGGTGATCAGCGCGACCCGGTTGCGGTCGTGGTGGTTGGCTGCGCTCACGTCGTCCTCCCTCCCGTTGGTGTCCACACCCGCCGCTTCGTGGTACGCCGGATGCACCGCGGCCCCTGCCCCAGACCGACGATTCCATCACGACGCAAGGAGATCCCATACCCCGCGTCCCTGAGCCCCGCCCTCAGCCGCCGGCGAGGCGCGGCACCACGCGCGTCTCGCCGTGCCGGGGAATCCACAGACGCTCCTCCGGGAGCCCCGCTTCCCGCCAGGCGGCCCGGGTGCGCACCGGCGGCTCCAGCGGGTCCTCGTCGGTAAGGCGGAAGGTCCCCCAGTGCATGGCCACGAAGTCGCCCGCGCCGCCCAGGTCGCCGTAGGCGCGGACCGCTTCCTCGGGGTTCATGTGCGCCGGGCGCATGAACCAGCGCGGGTCGTACGCCCCCACCGGCATCAGCACGGCGTCGAAGGGGCCGAGCCGGCGGCCGATCTCCGGGTAGCCATGGAAGTAGCCGCTGTCTCCGCCGAAGTACACCCGCCGCCCGCCCGCCGTCAGCGCGAACGAGGCCCAGAGCCGGTCGTTGAACTCGCGCGGCCCCCGTCGCGTCCAGTGCTGCGCGGGCGCGCAGGCCACCCGCACGCTCCCGCCTTCCCCGGCGACCGTCGCTTCGTCCCACCAGTCCAGCTCGGTCACGCGGGTGATCCCCCGATCCCCCAGCCACTCCCGGTACGCCAGCGGGGTGATCCAGTGCAGCGCCGCGCCGAAGCGCGCGTGAAGCCGGCGGACGGTGTCGTCGTCCAGGTGATCGTAGTGGTCGTGCGAGACCAGCACCGCGTCGATGGGCGGGAGGTCGTCCCACGCGAGCCCGGGCGGCACGAAGCGCGCCGGCCCGATCCACCGCAGCGGCGAGGCGCGCCGGCTCCACACCGGGTCGGTGAGCAGGTTCAGCCCGCCCACCTGCAGCAGGAAGGTGGAGTGCCCCACCCAGGTCAGCCGGACCTCGTCGGCGGGGGCTCGCGGACGGGCCACCCGCGGCTCCACGCGGGGAAAGGCGTCCGGCGGCGGGTCGGGCGCGCGCCCGTGCGTCAGGCGCTCCCACTGCCAGCGCAGGACCGCGCCCCCGCCGCCGCGCTCCTCGGCCCCCTCCTCGGGCCAGGGGGTGCGGAAGCGGCCGTCGGGGAGGTGGTGCGCGGGGAGCTTCGGGTCCGACGTCATGCGTACGGATGCGCGGGTGTCGGGGTGAGGTAGAATCGCCCCGCCGGCTCCTGCAGCATTCGCTCCAGAAGCCGCCAGAGGTTGACAAACGGATCGCTCCGGCCGAACGTAGGCGTTCCCTTCCGGCCCAAACGGGTCGCGTCAGTCTACCCGCCCGTGGAGATGCCCAGATGCGTCTTTCCCTCCGCCGTGCGCCGCTCCTGGGCGTGCTGCTCCTGCTCGCCGCCTGCGCCGACCGTGACCCGACCGGGCCCTCGCTCCGGCCGGCCGACGCGCCGCTGCGCGACGAGGTCGGCATTGCCGCGTTCAACGGCCGGATCCGCATCGGCGTGGTGCAGTCGGCGTCGTCGGTGACCATCGGGAGCGCCGCGGACTACACCATCCGCGACAAGGTCACCGGCGCGACGCTGATGACCGGCACCAACGGCTCGGCCACCGTCACGCTGGCCTCGGTGGTCTTCTCCTGGTACCGGCTGCAGGTGATGTGCTCCAGCACGGCCGCGGTGAACGCGCGCAAGGCGGCGGCCGAGGCGGCCGGGTACCCGACCTTCACCGAGTTCGTACCCGCGGCGAACTGCACGCGCCTGTTCATCGGCAGGTTCGATCCGCCCCCGGCCAGCAACTTCGCGGCCCGCAACACCTACCGGAACCAGCTGATCGCGGCCGGGCTGGCCGGGACCGACTCCTTCTGGGCGGTGAAGGCCGATCCGGGCGCTACGATGTACCGGGTCACGCGCGGCGGCACCACGGTGAACGTGCCCAACCCGGTGACGCTCACCTCGTCGGACGGGATCGTGACCATCGCCGGCGTGAAGTATCGCGACCTCGCCGAGGTGCGGGTGAACGGCGCGGGGTCGCTGGCCGGGATCAACGAGCTCCCCATCGACCAGTACCTGTACGGCGTGGCCCCCAGTGAGCTGGGACCGGTCGCGTACCCGGAGATGGAGGCGCAGAAGGCGCAGGCCGTGGCGGCGCGCACCTACGCGCTCTCGGGCCTCGGCAAGCGGGGGAGCGACGGGTACGACCTGCGCGCCACCACCGACGACCAGGTGTACGGCGGGTACTCGGTGGAGCACCCGGTCTCCACGCAGGCGGTGGACGAGACGGCGGGGATCGTCGCCACCTACGATGGGAAGCTGATCTCGGCGCTCTTCTCCTCCACTTCGGGTGGGCACACCTCCGACAACGAGGAGGTGTTCAACTCCGCGCCGGTGCCGTACCTGCGCGGGATCCCGGACTCGGAGCGCGGCGAGGCGCTGGAGCACGTCCCCTCGCTGGAGGTGTTCAGGAGCCACGCGAACCCGAAGTCGCTGCGCAACGCAAAGGAAGGGGACTTCGAGTCGGACTGGGCCCGCTATCACCGCTGGACCTTCGAGTGGTCGATGGACGAGATCAGCAGCGTGATCTCCGCCTACGCGGGGCAGCCGGTGGGGAAGGTGCTCGCCATCAACGTGCTGGAGCGCGGGCCTTCGGGGCGGGTGCTCAGCATCGAGTACGTGACCGAGGCGGGGACCTTCACCGACACCAAGGACCACATCCGCTCCTCGCTGCGGTACATCGGGGCGGGCGGGGTTCCTGCCAACCTGCTCAGCACGTTGTTCTTCATCGATCCTGTTACGGACAAGAAGACCAAGGAGCTGACCGGGTACGAGGTGTACGGCGGCGGGTTCGGGCACGGGGTGGGGCTGTCGCAGACCGGCGCGGTCGGGATGGCGCAGAAGAAGCACACCTACGACGAGATCATGAAGCACTACTACCAGGGGATCGAGCTTACCAAGTGGTATTGAGGTAGGCTTTGGGGCCGCTCCAGAGCCGGGCCAAACTGCGGCCCGTCTCTTCCGCGGGGGCGGTGAGCCTCACGAAACAGCCGTGAGTCTCCCCACCCCGGAGTGAGCCCGGCGAAACCACCCGCCGGTCTCCCTCCGAGACATCATCTGGGAACGGCAGGGAACGGCAACAACGGCGAAGGGCGAGCACCCACGCGGATGCTCGCCCTTCTCTTTTGCCCTGTTGTTGCGCCTTCCCCCAGAATTGGGGGAAGGTGCCGAGCGTAGCGAGGCGGATGGGGGCGTGCGGCGCTGGCGTTCGCGCGAGTCCCTACCAGCCCCCCCTCCCCCACAGCTTGCCCCCTCGATCCCCCACGAGTGGGGAGGGGAGAACTGCTTGAATGTCTTGCAGTTGAGCCCCTCCCCTGCTTGCGGGGGAGGGGTTTGGGGAGGGGGCCTCCCGCCGTTCAGAACTGCCGGTTCCACCCGTTCCCGTAGCCGCCGTCGTACCCGCGGCGGTAGCCGTTGTCGTAGCCTCCCTGCCCCCGCCCATAGCGCTGGCCTCCGCCCCGGTTCCCACCCCCGAACCCGAAGCCCTGGTACCCGCCGCGGAAGCCCTGGTCGTAGCCGCCGCTGGTGCCTCGCAGGTAGTGCGGGCTGTACTCGCCGCCGCCTCCCATGTACCCCTGGTCACCGCGGTCCACGCGGCCAGGGTTCCCCATCCCGTAGCCACCTCCGCCGCGGCTGTCGGAGCGGTACTCCCTCCCGGAGCGGTAGTCCCGGTCGTACCCGGCTCTCCAGGGGGCACCCTCGCCGCGGATGTACGCGCTTCCGCTGGCGCCGGTGTTCATGGCGATCCCCTCCGAGCCGCCCTGGTACCCCTCGTAGTACCCGCCCACCCAGGGGCGCCGGTACTGCGAGCTTCCGTCCTGGAAGAGGCGGTAGCCGTGGTCGTAGCCGTGGCTCCCCACGTCGGTGCGGACCCGGTGGTTGTCGAAGCCGCGGAGCCCCGTGTCGTGGTCGTATCCTGCGCGATAGCGTGCCATGATCGTTTCCCTGGCGTTGCAAGTTACCGTTACACATTATTGGGGATGGGCGAC
>JAFAYN010000300.1 GCA_019240375.1 Gemmatimonadota bacterium | reverse complement strand
AGTTCGTGGTGGAGGCGGGTGAGGCGGAGGAGGACGAGCCGAGGGTGTACGAGACCGACCCGGCGACCATGTACGAGTTCATGGCCCGCTACCTGGCCGGCGAGTACGAGAAGGAGGAGTACGAGATGGAGCGCTCCCCCGCGCAGGAGGCGCTCCTGGACGCGCTGGAGCTGGCGACCGCGCGAGCGCGGAGCGGGGACACCGACTTCGCCTTCGACGACCTGGACGAGGGCGACTACGACGATGAGCCGTTCGAGGACGAGGAGGGATTCGAGGAAGACGAAGACGGCGAGGAGGAGGGCCGGCCCTGACCGGTCCGGGCCTCCGGGAGCAGCTCCGAGTACACCCGGAGGACCCCCTCCACGTAGGCGCCGGTGGAAAAGAGCCGGGCCACCCGCTCCGCCCCCGCCTCCCCCATCGCCCGCGCAGCTCGCGGGCACTCCAGCATCCGCTCCAGCGCGTCGGCGAGCGCCACCTGGTCGCCGGGCTCCACCAGGAGCCCCGTGACCCCGTCCTCCACCTGCTCGGGGACCCCCGCGATCCGGGTCCCCACGACGGGGACGCCGAAGCGCATCGCCTCCATGTGCGTCATGGGAAGCCCCTCGTTGCCGCGCACCTCCACACGCTCGCCCTCGAACTCCAGCACTTCCTCGCTCACCGAGGGGAGGACGGTGGCGTCCGCGTAGCGGTAGAAGGAGAACGGCACGTCCTGCCACCCGGTGAAGGTGAGGTTGTCGATCCCCTTCCGCCGCAGCGTACGGAAGAGCCACCGGTGGTACGACCCGTACGCGGGGATCAGGTCGCCGACGCAGAACACGGCCAGCCGGTCGCGCCACCCGCGGGCGTTGAGCAGCGCCACCGCCTCCAGCAGGTGGTGGTACCCCTTGAAGGGGACCACCGTCGCGAAGCAGCAGAGGATCGCCACCCCGCGGTCGGCCAGCGACTCCAGGAAGGGGACGTCGGGCGCCGGGAGCGGGCCGGTGCCGATCCCGTAGTGCACCGTCACCGCCCGGTCCCGGGCGCGGGGGGAGAGTGTCGCGCGCGCCCCGTCGGAAACGGCGACGATGCGGTCGGGGACCGCCTCCATGAGCCAGCGGGGGAGCCCGGACAGGCGCATCTCGCCGTGCAGGTGCCCCACGACGGGGACCCCCGCCATCCGCGCGGGGAGGGCCGCGAACAGCGCCCCGCGGGCGTCGTTCACGTGCACCAGGTCGATCCGCTCCCGGCGGATCAGCTTCCAGAGCCGGAGGGCGAAGGGGAGGAGCCCGCGGACGGCGATGCCCGCGCGGGAGGCCAGGGAGGTGCGCAGCAGCGCCCCGTCGAACCGGTTCAGGTCGGCGCCGGGGTCCAGCACCTCGCAGCGGATCCCCTGCCCGCGGAAGGCGTCCGCCACGGCCCCCTCCGACGTCGCCAGCACCAGCGGACGCACCCGGTCCGGGGGGAGGTTCCGCACCAGCTCCAGGAGCCCCCGGTTCGCCCCGGCCATGCGCGTGGTGTCGGCGACCAGGAAAAGGACGCGCCACTCCCTGGCGCCCGCGGCCCGCTCTCCACTCACGCGGCCCCGGTGAGCGTCGGGTGGGCGGCTCCGGACCGTCGTCCTGTCATCAGTCGCATGTACTCGTCCGCGATCCGTTCCGGTCCGTGGGCTTCCAGCCAGGGGAGGTCGCCCGCGCCCGGGACCGGCGTGGCGAGCAGGGCTTCCAGCCGCCGCTCCACCTCCGCGGGGTCCAGCGGGCCGCGGGAATCGACCCAGCTCTGCGCGCGCGGGTAGGCGGCCAGGAAGCGCGCGGAGCTGTCGTCCTCCGACTTCACCAGGTTCAGCACCGGCTTCCCGAGCGCGGCGTACTCCAGGATCTTGCTGGGGAGCTGGTACGGGGTGTCATTCCCCAGGTTGACCAGCACCGAGGCCTCGCGCATGGCCTGCACGGCGTACTCGCGGACCACCCGCCCGTGCAGGAAGACCTTCCGCCCGATCCACTCCCGGTACGGCTCGAAGAAGCTCCCGCAGTCGCCCACGGTCCCCAGCAGGTGCAGCTCCGCCGCGTCGGCGAAGCGCGTGCGCTGGAGCGCCTCGAAGAGACGCAGCAGGAAGCCGGGGTCGCGGATGGCACGGAGCAGGGTGCCGGGGTACACCAGCCGGACCCGCCCCGCCCCCGCGAAGACGGGCGGGTGCGGCGGAACGCTCTCCAGCGCGGGGGCCAGCGGGGGGACCACGTGGATCCTCCCCGCCGCTTCCGGGAAGAGGCCGGCGTAGATGTCGCGCGTCGGCCCCGTGGTGACCGCCACGGCGTCCGCCTCGCGGAACACCGCCCGCTCCGCCCGCACGTTCAGCCGTCCGTACAGGGCGTGGTTGTTGGTGGGGGTGTGCTCCAGGAAGCTGAACGGGTCGCCGAAGTCCACCACCCAGCGGTGCCGGCGGAGTCGGCGGCGCAGTGCCAGCCCCACCAGGTGGTCGGTGAAGGGGTCGGAAACGCTCACCACCCCGTCGTACGGGGCGCGCTCCGCCAGCCGGAGCGCGGCCCCGCGCGCGGCGAAGTACCAGAGGCAGGCGAAGTCGGGCCAGTACACCTTCCTCCAGCTGTGCCCGTACACCCAGCGGGCCGCGCGGAGGCGCGCCGGCTCGCGGACGGCGGCTGCCTGCGCCGCCTCCTGGGGAGGTCCGCTCGCGGGGAACATGGAGCGGGCGCGCCCCAGGAACCCCTCGCGCAGGCGGTGCAGGTGCACCCCGTTCACCACCTCGCGGTCGGCCAGGCCGGGGACCCCCACGGTGACGACGTCCACGTGGTGCCCCTGCGCGGCCCACCGCTCCGCGACCGCGCCCCAGCGGAAGGTGCGCGGGTTCACGAAGGGGGCGTACCAGTAGCAGACGAGGAGCAGCCGCATCCTACGCCCCGCCCCGCGGGAGCGAAGCGCGCACGGCGTCGACCACCCGCTCCACGTCGTCGTCGCCGAGCGCGCCCGACAAGGGGAGGGAAAGGGTCCGCTCGCCGATCCAGGTGGTGTTCGGGAAGTCCTCCGGGCGCCAGCCGAAGGCGTCCCGGTAGTAGGGGTGGAGGTGGACGCCCTGGTAGTGCACCCCCGTCCCGATCCCCCGCTCGTGCAGCCGCGCCATGAATTCGTCGCGCGAAACGCCGCAGCGCGCCTCGTCCACCATCAGGGTGTACAGGTGCCGGGCGTGGACGGTGTCCGGCCCGGCGGGCGCCGGGGTCCCCACCGGGAGGTCGGCGAAGGCCTCGTCGTAGCGCGCCCAGATCCTCTCCCGTCGCGCCAGCCACTCCGCCAGGTGCGGGACCTGGTGGATCCCGATGGCGGCCTGCAGGTCCATCATGTTGTACTTGAACCCCGGGTAGTGGACCTGGTAGTGCCGGTACCCGGCGTCGGAAAAGCGCTTCCACGCGTCGCGGGAAAGGCCGTGCAGCGCGTACGTCCGGATCCTCCCCGCCAGGTCGGGGTCGCTGGTGGTCACCAGCCCGCCCTCGCCGGTGGTCAGGTTCTTGGTGACGTAGAAGGAGAAGCAGGTGAGCTGCGACACCGTCCCCACCTTCCGCCCGCGGTAGGCCCCTTCCAGCGCGTGCGCCGCGTCCTCGATCACCAGCAGCCCGTGCCGCCGGGCGATGTCGTGGATGGCCTCCAGGTCGCAGATCCGCCCCGCCAGGTGCACCGGGATGACGGCGCGGGTACGCGGGGTGACGGCCGCCTCGATCCGCTCCGGGGTGACGAGCTGCGTGTCGCGGTCGCAGTCCACCAGCACCGGCGTGGCGCCGACGTGCACGATGGCGTTGACCGTCGCCACGAAGGTCATGGGGGTGGTGATGACCTCGTCGCCCGGCCCGAGCCCGGCCGCCACCATGGACAGGTGGAGCGCCGCCGTGCACGAGTGGACCGCCACGGCGTGCTCCGCCCCGGTGTACTCGCGCAGCAGTTCCTCGAATCGGGCCACCTTGGGCCCGGTCCCGATCCAGCCGCTCCGCAGGGAGTCCACCACCTCGGCGATCTCCTCGTCCCCGATGGTCGGCGCTCCGAAGACCAGGTAGCGGTCACCCCCAGGAAGATCCATCAAGGCTCCGTCGAGAGAAAGGGACCGAACATACAGCCGACGGGCGGACAGATCAAACGGGTCACGGGACGGCCCGCTTCCCGTACCCGGGAGAAAAGGGGACCTCCGGCACCATCGGGGCGCCCGCCTCCACCCACCCGCCGCCGCTCCGGACGAGGTCGGTGACCCCCACGCGCTCCGCCCCGACCTCCACCGCGCGCACCACCTCCGCCCCGTCCACCACCACCCTCCCGACGAAGCCCCGCGGTCCCCAGTACAGGCACTCCCCCACCGGCGCGCCGCGCAGCTCGAACAGGGAGCCGGAAAGCGCGGCGTCCGCCCGCTCCGCCAGCCGTCGCGGGACGAAGTGCGCGCGTGCCGAGCGGTACTCGTTCCGCCGCGCCGGGAGCGCCGTGTACAGGTAGGTGCCCGGGTCGGCGATCACGTCCCGCCCGTCGACGGTCAGTTCCACCGCCAGCTCGTCCAGGTGCGCGTGGCCGTCGGTCGCAATCTGTCCGCGCCGACCGCAGCGGACCGCCAGGAAGAGGCGCGGCGACCGGAAGACGTACAGGCCGAAGTCCGGGTACGCGAAGAGGCGTGCCCCGTCGCGCAGGTCGGCGCCCGGCGCGGCGAACTCCGTCGCGTGCGCCAGGCCGGCCGGCGCTTCCGCGAGGAAGCTCCACGCCTCCTCCCCGCCCACGCGGACCCGCTCCGCCCGCGCGACGTCGCCCGGTGCCGCCCCCGCGGGCGCGCGCCCGGTCAGCCCGCGCACCAGCTCCGTCTCGACCCGGGGCTCCCCCGCGAAGGCCGCCAGGTCGGCGCGCCTGACGAGTCCGTTCAGCGCGGCGACCGAGTCACGCGGGTCGAGGAAGTCCTCTTCCAGGGTCGACAGATCGCGCGGGGGGAGCAGCTTGAGGAAGCGTCCGCTGTCGTTGTCGCCGACCTGCGCCATCCGGCCGCCGGGCCTGGTGACGTGCACCATCAGCTCCGCCATGCGCTCCAGTTGGGCGAAGTGCTCCGGCGGGAGGAGGGGCGCCCATCTCTCCTCCGGCAGCGCCAGGACGAAGGCCGTCGCGTA
>JAFAYN010000277.1 GCA_019240375.1 Gemmatimonadota bacterium | reverse complement strand
GCCGGGGCGGCCGGCGCCTTTTCCTCCACCGCGGCGACCTTGGTCAGCCAGGTGTAGGGGGGGACCGCCCGCGCGATCTCGTCCATCACGTGCGGCCAGACGTAGCGCTGCTCGTCCACGCTGCGGATCACGTCGATCTTGCGCTGGATGGTGTCCTGCCGCGCCTTGAGCGTTTCCACCAGCTGGATGGTCGAGGCGAAGCGGGTGGAGTCGTCCACCGCCTTGTCCAGGCGGGCCCGGGCTTCCGCCATGCGGGTGTCCACCGTCCAGTAGGCGAACCCGAGCCCCAGGAGAAGGAGGAGGCCGACGCCGCCCAGCCCGACCATGTACGGGTCGCCCGGGACCTTGAGCGCAGGGACGCGCAGTGCGCCCCCCGCCCGGGACGCCGGGCGGCGCTTCTCCCCGGTGGGGAGGAGGTTGATTTCGATCAAGGGATGGGTTCCTGGGTCAGGCGGCGGTACGAAGGGCCAGTCCGACGGGGAGCATCAGCATCGGGGCGAGCTCGTCGACGGGGAAGAGCGTGGTGACGCCCGGGCGGACCTTGAGCCGCTGCAGCGGGTTGGCGATCTCGGTGCGGGTGCGCAGGTGCGTGGCGATCACGTCCATCAGCCCGGGGATGCGGGCGCCGCCCCCGCACAGGAAGACCTGCCCCAGCCCCTGCCCCCCGGCGTCGCTCATGGACAGGAAGGCCACCGCACGCTCGATCCCCATCGCCAGTTCCTCGCACCCCTCGACGAGGAGCTGCCGGAACTCGGCGCCGCGGGCCGAGCGCCCCTGGAGGACCGCTTCCGCGTCCTCGGCGGTGAGCCCGTGCAGGCGGCGCAGGTCCTCGCGCAGGCGGCGGGAGCCGAAGGGGATGTCGCGGGTCAGGACCGGGGACCCCGACTGGAGGACGTTCACCGTGGAGATCTCGTGCCCCACGTTGACCAGGGCGAGCGTCCCCTGCATCGCTTCCGGGTAGTTGTACTCGAAGGCGTTGTACAGCGCGAAGGCGTCCACGTCCACCACCGCGGGGGTCAGCCCCGCGTCGCGGAGGAGCGACACCTTCTGGTCCACCAGGTCGCGCTTGGCGGCCACCAGCAGGACGCTCATCTGCAGCCCGTCGTCCAGCGGGTCCAGGATCTGGAAGTCGAGCTGCACGTTCTCCATGTCGAAGGGGACGTACTGCTCCGCCTCCCAGCGGATCACCTCGCGGGCGTCGGACTCCTTCATCCGGTCCATCTGGATCTTCTTGACCATCACGTCGCGGCCGCCCACGGAGGTGACCACGCTCCGGGCCTTGATCCCCGAGGTCTCGAACACGGAGCGCACCGTTTCCACCACGAGCTGGGGATCCATGATCTCCCCCTCGACGATGGCGTCGGCGACCAGCGGCGTGTGCGACACGTGGGTCAGCTCGGGCTGGGGACCGGAGTGGTCGATCACGGCGACCTTGACGAAGCCGCTGCCGATGTCCAGGCCGACCGTGACACGGTTGCGGCGTAAAAAGGAAGCCATTAATGACTAAGGAGTTACGAGACGCGTACGAGAAGAGGCGCCGCCCTGCGCAGGCCAGCGGGAGCAGGACGCTCCCGCGGCGATGTGGATTGGATCAGATACGATACCCTGCGCCCGGAAGGGAGTCAAGGCGCGTGCATGGAATACCGGGCGCGCTCACCGGACCGCTTCGTACCAGGCGAAGGTCCGCTTCCCGAACGCCTGGGGCATGTTGTTCATCTGCGCCTTGGTGAGTGCGTCCTGCGCCGTGGCCACGGTGCAGCTGTTGTAGCGCACCAGCGCGTTGCCGTTGAAGAGGCTCGTTTCCGGGTCCTTGTCGACCGAGGCGGGGAGCGACTTCAGCGCCACGTCGCCCAGTCCGATCAGGGCGCCCTGCACCTGCGCCCCGCCGTTCACGTCCAGGTCGCCGACCACGATGACGATCCCGCTGTACTTGAACTGCCCGTTGATGTGGAGGTCGCCTAGGATGATCAGGATCCCCTGCCCGTAGCCGCCGCTGAACTGCACGCCCCCGGTGGGCGCCTGGATCGCCACGACGGGGAAGTACTTCTCGTCGCCGTCGCGGGCGCAGTCCACCACCGGATAGTTGCACCCCCAGTTGAGCTTGTTGGTGCGGGGAAGGTCGGCGTCGGGCGTTCCCCCCGCCCACGCGGGCGCCCCGTCGAACCCGAACTTGATGTCGGCAAGGCGGGCGATGGCCTCCGGGGAGTTGCCGCCCAGCACGTAGTTGGCGTACTGCGCCTTGGTGTAGGTGGAGCGCTGCACCTCGCTGAGCCCGCCGTCGATGTTCTTGGCCTTGATGTCGGCGCTCACGTCGCTGGCGAGGTTGACCGCCTTGACGTCCGTGCCGGTGTTGCACAGGGCGTCGTCCTGCTTGCCGCTGAGCAGC
>JAFAYN010000175.1 GCA_019240375.1 Gemmatimonadota bacterium | reverse complement strand
CGCGGGAGCTGATGCGCGGGCTGGGGATGATCGCCAGCAACGACGTGCGGCGCCACTACATCGAGCGGATCGTGGAGCGGGCGGGGGTGGAGCTGAGCCCGGCGGCGGCCTGGCTGCTGATCCGCGTCGAGGAGGCCCCGGCGCTGGACACGGCCACGCTGGCGCGCCAGGACCGGCTGGACCCGGCGCGGATGGAGGACGCGGCGCGGGAGCTGCGCGAGCGCGGGCTGGTGGAGGTGCGTGGGGAGGGGAGGGACGTCCGGCGCGAGCTGACGCCCCGGGGGTGCGAGGTGCTGGAAAGGCTGGTGACCGCCCGCCGGGAGCGATTGTCGGAGCTCCTTTCCGACTGGACGCCGGAGCAGCGTGAGGAATTGACCGAGGTGCTGAGGCGCCTGTCGCGCGATCTGGTGCCGGACGCGCCGCGGGCCTCGTAGCGCGCTCGTCCCGCCGGGCTACTTCGACAGCGACCGGTACACCATCCCCACGAACGCGTCGGGCTTCACGGGGCCGTGCCCCCAGCGTGCGTCGAACCGGGCGGTGGGGTGCGCCGCCACGACCTCAGCGAGCGTCTTCCCGTCCTTCACCATCGGCTGGACCCGGTCGCGCACCGCCGCCAGCATGTCACGGTAGGCGCGCAGGTCGGCGATGGTGGCCAGGGGGCCGCGCCCCGGCACGATGGGGTGCACCGCGTTCGGCGAGCCCCCGAACATCTCCAGGAACCCGTCCGCGGCCCGGATCATCCCCGCCAGCGTGCCGCCGTGCTCCAGGTCGATCTCCGGGTAGCCGTCGGTGGTGAACAGGGCGCCCAGGTACAGGAGGTGCGACCTTTCGAAGTGCGCCGAGAAGTCGGCGTCGCTGAACCCGGCGAGCTGGTGCACCATGTGGATCTCGTCTCCCCCGAACATGAGCTGCATCACCTCCGAGAACCCCTGCCGCGGCCCCGCTGGCTTCCCCGCCGAGCCCCGCCCGTTGCCGCGCAGCGCGTAGAAGATGGCTTCCTGGGCGATGGTGGCGGCTCCGCGCTGGCCCCAGCCCGCGTCGCCGTTCCGCAGCGCCTGGTTCCCCGGGGCGAGGACCACGTAGCGCACCCGGGGATCGGAGTGCGCGGCCAGGAAGGCGCGGGTACGGGCGACCGTTTCCGGCGCCTGCGGGCCCAGGACCAGCGCCCCTTCGCTCCCGGTCAGGACCACGGTGTTCCCCCCGCTCCCGGAAAGCACGAAGAGCCCCGGGGCCACCGTGGTCGTGGCGGGAGGCGCGGCCTGGGCCCGGATGGACGAGGGGAGGAGCGCCAGCACCAGCGCGGCGGCGGGGACGAGGACGGCTCGGCGGCGACGGATCATGGACGGGACGGATGGGAGTGTCGGATGGACGGGACGGTGGCGCGATGCCTACAATCGCCCCTGCCGGACGCAGGCTTCCAGCCCCGCGACGGCGTCGGCGCAGAGCCGGGGCCCCGCGTCCCGGCGGATGATCCCCAGCGCGACCTCGGGGCTCATCCCGGAGCGGTACGGGCGGTCGGCCGTCAGCGCCTCGTAGATGTCGGCGACGGCGAGGATGCGGGCGCCCGGCTCCAGCTCGTCGGCGCCCACGCCCCACGGGTAGCCGCTCCCGTCCAGCTTCTCGTGGTGCAGCGCCGCCATGCGCGCGAAGCCGCGGAAGGCGCCGACGCGGTCCAGGATCTCCCAGGTGTAGCGCGGGTGCAGCTCCATCTCGCGCCGCTCTTCCGGAGTGAGCGGCCCCGCCTTTTCCAGGATCCGGCTGGAGGTGCCCAGCTTCCCCACGTCGTGCAGGAGCCCGGCGCGGCGCAGGGTGCGGCCGGCGGCGGGGTCCATCCCCAGCTCTTCCGCGACGGCGCACGCGTAGGCCGCCACGTTGGTGGAGTGGCGGAAGGTGAAGGGAGACTTGGCGTCGACGATCTCCGCGAACGCTTGGGCCACCGCGTCCAGCCCGTCCCCGTCCACCACGCGCCGGTGGTCCCGGGGCTCGGCCGCCACTACGTGCGCCAGCACCTCGCTCCCGCCCAGCGCCTCCCACCAGGCGGCGTCCCCCTCCCAGCCCAGGAGCAGGTTCACCAGCCGGGGGTCGAACCAGCTCCCCCGACGCTGGCGCGCCATGCGGAGGGCGGCGGCGCGCCCGTGCCGCGTGTAAAAGATCTCCACGCACTGGGCCAGGTTGGAGATCCGGGACAGGAGCGGGATCTCCTCGGCGCGGCGCCCCTCCGGGTACCCGAGTCCGCACCAGTGCTCGTCCAGCGAGCGGATGGAGTCGGCGGTGGCGGCGGGGAAGCCGAGCTGCAGCGCGATCCCGGCGCCGCGGTCGCAGCGGATACGGATCAGGTCGCGCGTCATGTCCTCCGTCCGCGCGATGCGCACGAACTGCCGGGCCCGGGTCCACACCGGCTGTCCGAGCCCCACCGTGGCCGCCGTGCGGAGCGCCAGCCGCGTCCGCTGATGCCAGTCGGTGAACTTCATCCGGTACTTCACCACCTGGTCGGCCGAGCCGAAGAGGGTGGCGAAGCGCTCGGCGTTGCTGGAGCACCCGGCGTCCTTGAGCAGCAGCGCGTAGTACAGCGCCGACCGGGCCTCGTCGTCCAGCCCGGCCTCTTCCGCTAGGCGCATCCCGATGGCGCAGCTCCGCAGGGTGTGTCCCGGCGGCTGCCCCTCGGTCAGGTCGAGCGCGTGCGACAGCGCCGACAGCACCTCCGAGAGGCTGACGGACGCGAGCGACTCTTCGGGAGCGGTGAACGGGACGGGCGGCGGGATCACCGCGCCGGACAGGTCGAGCATGGGTACTTCCTGGTGAGGTGCGGGCGCCGGCCGCTGCCGTCGCGAGGGCAGCGGCGGCGCATGGATACTAGCCGAGCGGCGGGATCCGGGGAAGGCGGGAGGGGCGGAAGAGAAAGGGCGCGGGTCCCGGAGCCTCTCTCCCGGACCCGCGCGTCGTTGCGGCGTTCGGGCTAGGTCAGCTTCGTGAGCGCCGCGACGAACCGGTCCGCCACCAGGCCGAAGCCCCGCGGGGTGGGGTGCAGCTCGTTGTCCCAGAACTTCTTGTAGTCCGCCCCCGAAGAGAGCGTGTTCCGCAGGTCCACGTACCGGACGTGCGGGAACTCCTGGAGCGCCGCCACCTGGGCCAGCATGGTGTTGAAGCGGTCGATCAGCCGCTTCATCAGCGCCTTCCGGTCTTCCAGCCTGGTGAAGCCCTTCTCTCGGAATCCCGGCTCCAGCCAGGGACCCGGGAGAAAGCCCCAGCCGCCCATGAAGCCACGCCCGTCGGGGACCGGGTAGTCGTACCCGTGGACCAGGATGGGGAGAGGCTGCTGCAGCCACTTCTCGCAGATGCGCGTCACGGCGCTCAGGATGTAGACGTAGGCCAGGCGGATGCGCTCGTCGACGACGCCCGCGACGACCTGCTCGTTGAGCCCCGGCATGGCCGACGCGGCGTGGTTCAGCAGCATGGCGAACTCCGAGCCGGCGATGTCGTTGCCACCGCCGGAAAGGAGGATCGCCTTCGGGGGCCGCCCCTTCCGCAGCAGCTTCTCGATCCGGCGGGTGAACTCCTCGAGCTGCCCGCCCCCGTACGCCATCTCCTCCACCCGGTCGCCCTTGTGCGCCACCGAATCGACGTCGTAGCCGTGCTCGTCCTCCAGCATCCGGAGCACGTCGGTCCAGGGGTAGTCGAACCACGAGTCCCCCTCCGCGACCAGCGACCCCATCGATGCCGCCGCCGCGGCCAGCACCGGGGGCATGGGGGTCGCCGCGGCGGCCGCCACCTCGTCCGCGACCAGCGAGAGCGGCTGCCGGGCGAACACCGCGGCGCGCTTCCGCAGCGCCTTCGCGCGGAACTCGAGCACCTCGTCCGCCTGCTCACGGCCTGCATCGAGCGCGCGGCGGGTGGCTTCGTCCATGGACATCGGCGCCTCCTTTCGGGTAGTCGTGGTCGCGGGATCGACGGCTCGGAGGAACGGACGGACGGGAACTCCGGTTTTCTCTCTTCAGTCCTTCCGGACCCGGATGTCACGGAAGACCCGGCCGGAGGGGATCTCCACCAGGGTGCCGGTCATCGACCGTCCCCGGACCCGGTACACCCACTCGGCGTGGACGCGGCGCGGGGTGAACTCCGCGACCCAGGCGCGCCGCGCCGGCCGGTAGGCGAAGTCGATCTCGTACATCGGCTCCGGCTTTCCGCCCACCAGTTTGTCGGCCTTGAGCGTCACCTTCCCCCGTCCCGCACTGGAAGCACAAGCTACCGTGCTCCTTCACGCCGGCAAGGATCCCGGCGGAGCGGTGGCTCCGACCCTCCCTCAGGAGCGGTCGCCCACCCCCCGCAGCGCGTCGTCGATCGCGCCCCGCAGCTCCGCCATGCGGAACGGCTTGGCGATGATCCCGGAGGTCCCGATCTCCCCGGCGCGCTGCTGGCTCTCCTCGTCCATGAAGCCGCTCATCAGCACCACCGCCATCTCCGGGAACCGCCGCCGCGCCTCGCGGAAGAGGGAGAGCCCGCTCCGCCCCGGCATGTTGAGGTCGGTGAGCAGCAGGTCCGGGAGGTCCCCCCCCTCGCCCAGACAGGCCAGCGCCTCCTCGCCGTTGGCCGCCACCGACACCCGGCACCCCATGCGCCGCAGCAGCGTGGTCGCCACCGTGCGCACCCCCGGGTCGTCGTCCACCACCAGGACGTGGTGCGCGCGCGTCCCGGGCGACGGCGCCTCGGCCCCGGGAGCATGGGGCGCCGCCTGCGCCACGCGGGGGAGGTAGACGCGGACCGTGGTCCCGGCTCCGGGGGCGCTCTCCAGCGTCAGCGCCCCGCCCGCGGCCCGGACCATCCCGTGCACCGTCGCCAGGCCCAGCCCCGTCCCCCGCCCTGGCGGCTTGGTGGTGAAGAACGGCTCCACCGCGCGCAGGCGCGTCGCCTCGTCCATCCCCACCCCGCTGTCCCGCACCGTCAGGCAGACGTACGCGGCGGCCGGGTCCAGCTCCGGGGCGGGCCCCCGCTCCACGCCCAGCGTCACGGCTAGGCGGCCGCCGTCGGGCATGGCGTGGATCGCGTTGCTCCCCAGGTTGAGGAGGATCTGCTGCGCGTCCGCGGCGGCGAGGGCGATGGAGCCGGCCGCCGGGTCGAGCTCCACCGCCAGCTCCACGCCGGCGGGCAGGGAGGCGTGGAGGAGCCGGGCCGTGTCGCCGAACACCCCGGCCGCGTCGATGGGCTCGTGCGCCTCGGGGAGGGCGCGGCTGAAGGTCAGCACCTGGCGCACCACGTCGCGGGCGCCCATCGCGGCGTGCTGCATCCGGTCCAGGACCTCGGCCCGGGCTCCCGCCTCCTCCATCCCGCCCTCGCGCAGCAGCTCGACCCCGATGAGGAGCGGGGTCAGCAGGTTGTTCAGGTTGTGGGCGATCCCCCCGGCGAGCGTCCCCAGCGCGGTGAGCTTCTCCGCCTGCCGCAGCCGCGCCTCCGCGGCCTCGCGCTCCTCCATCTCCCGGCGCAGCCGCAGGTTCGCCTCCTCCAGCAGGCCGCGCTCCCGGGTCAGCTCCGCGGCCAGGCGCTCGGCGCGCTCCGCGCTCTGCCGCAGCCCGCGGATCAGCGCGTTGACCGCCAGCGACAGGCCGGCGGCGACCATCATCAGGCTCCCCGAGATGATCGCGAAGAGCGCCAGGGCGGCCGGCGGCGAGGGCCAGTGGATCACGCCCAGGATTTCGAGGAGCGCCGTCCCCACAAGGGTCGCGGCGGTGGCGCCGAGCGACCAGAGCGTCGCGCGGCGCTCGAAGAGGATCGCCACCAGGACCGGCACCGCCCCCAGCCAGAGCGGTCCCGCGCTCTCGGCGCCGAACAGGAGGATGTGGATCACCCCCAGAAAGTACGCCACCCCCACCAGCACCCACGCGCGGGTCCGGTACCCGAGGCCGCGCCGCAGGAAGGCGGCGACCAGCGTCCCGTACACCAGGGTGTTGAAGGCGATCAGCCCCCACAGCCCCAGCCGCGCGGAAACCCAGACGCTGGGGATGTAGGCGACCAGCCCCACCCCCACCAGGCTCCCGAGGAGGACGCGCACGATCCACTCCCGGCGCCGCGACAGCTCGCGCGCGGAGCCGCCCGGCCCGTGATGCGCGCCCGCGAGCGCGCTCTCCTTGGCCATCATCGAAACGTCCAGCAGGTTTCCTCCCCGGAGCGGATGGTATACCCCGGGGAATATCGGCCCGTAACGGGTCCCCCGCGAGGCGACACCGCACAGGAGCCGACAGGTGTGTGCGGCGTGTTGACGGAGGGCGCGTCGAGGACGTATACCATCTTCAGGATGATCGAAGGCAGGAGCCACGATCGGCGGAAGGCCGACACACGGAGCGCGCTACGGGATGGCCGAGACAGATCCACTCTGGAAGGTAGAAGACCAGGCGGCGAGGCTCGCCGAGCTGACCGGCGAGGACCCCGCGCTCCGCGAGGCGCCGCTGCGCCGCGACGTGCGCTCGCTGGGGACGCTCCTGGGCGAGGTGATCCGCGAGCAGGGGGGCCCCGGGCTCTTCGAGGCGGTCGAGCAGCTCCGCCACCTCGCCATCCGCCACCGTGAGCAGGAGGCGGACGAGGCCGGCGACGACGAGCTGATGCAGCGCGCCGAGCAGCTGGTGGACGGGATGGAGGTGCGGCAGGCGTACGGCCTCACCCGCGCCTTCGCCACCTACTTCGAGCTGACCAACCTGGCCGAGACCGCGCACCGAGGGCGCCGCCGCCGCGCCGCGCGGCTGCACGCCGACCTCCCGCCCCAGCCCGGCACCTTCGAGGGGACGCTCCGCCGCCTTCGCGAAGCCGGGGTGGACCGCGAAACGGTGCTCGGGGCGCTGGCGAAGGTCCGGGTGATCCCGGTGTTCACCGCCCACCCTACCGAGGTGTCGCGGCGCACCGGGCTGTTCAAGCGCCGCCGCAGCGCCGAGGCGCTGGACCGGCTCGACCAGCTCCCGCTCGCCGACGCCCGCGCGGCGGAAGAGGAGGAGGCGATCGCCGCGGAGAT
>JAFAYN010000068.1 GCA_019240375.1 Gemmatimonadota bacterium | reverse complement strand
AGCCGACGTGCGCAGCGCGGCCCAGATGAACGACACCCGCGCCGTCTCGCTCGACATCCTCAAGGTGTCGGGCTCCAACACGGTGCAGGTGGCCGACGGGGTGCGCGCCGCGGTCGAGGAGCTGCGCCACCAGCTCCCGAGCGACGTGCAGCTCACGGTGATCCGCGACGACTCGCAGCGCATCCGCGCGTCGCTGGAGGACGTGCAGCTCACCATCGTCCTGGGCGCGCTGCTCACCATCGCCATCATCTACCTCTTCCTCAACTCCTGGCGCTCGACGGTCATCACCGGGCTCACCCTCCCGGTCAGCATCATCTCGGCGTTCTTCGCCATGTGGATGTTCGACTTCTCGTTGAACACCATGACGCTGCTGGCGCTCTCGCTCGCCATCGGGCTCCTGATCGACGACGCCATCGTGGTGCGCGAGAACATCGTGCGCCACATCGAGATGGGGAAGGACCACCACACGGCGGCGCGGGAGGGGACCAGCGAGATCGGGCTGGCGGTCTTCGCCACCACGCTGGCGGTGGTGGCGGTGTTCATCCCGGTGGCCTTCATGGGCGGGATGATCGGGAAGATCTTCTTCCAGTTCGGGATGACGGTGGCGGCGGCGGTGCTGGTCTCGCTCTTCGTTTCCTTCACCCTCGACCCGATGCTTTCCAGCATCTGGCCGGACCCGGAGGTGGAGCACGGCGCCAGCCACGGCGACCCGGCCGCGCGGCCGCTGAAGATGAACCCGGTGCGGCGCTTCTCCTTCGCCTTCAACGACTGGTTCGAGCGCGTTTCCGACCACTACCCGCGCGGGCTGGCCTGGGCGCTGCGCCGGCGCGGGACGGTGCTCCTGGGCGGCCTCGCCTCGGTGGTGGCGGCGTTCTTCATCCTGGGCGGGCTGGGCTTCACCTGGATGCCCGACTTCGACGGCGGTGAGTTCAACGTCGGCTTCCGCACCCCGCCGGGATCGTCGCTGGAGTACACCACGGCCAAGGGGCAGGAGGTCGCCACGTTCCTGCGCAAGCGCCCGGACGTGGCCTTCACCTACCTGTCGGTGGGCGGCGGCTTCCGCGGCACGCCCAACAACGGCTCCATCTACGTCAAGCTCAAGCCGCGCGACCAGCGCGCCAAGTCGCAGCAGGACATCCAGACGGAGCTGCGCGGCAAGCTGCGCGGGCTCCCGGGGGTGCGTGCCTCCATCAGCGGCTCCCCCTCCATCTTCCAGCAGGGGAGCCGCCAGCCGATCATCGTCAACGTGCAGGGCCCGGAGGAGCGGCAGCTCAAGCTGGCCGCCGCCCAGGTGCTGGACGCGATGAAGGAGGTCCCCGGCGTGGCCGAGCCGCAGTCGAGCGACGAGGGCGACCTCCCGCAGCTCAACGTCAACGTGGACCGGCAGCAGGCCTGGGCGGCCGGGGTCGGCGTCTCGACCATCGCCGCCACCCTGCGCCCGCTCTTCAGCGGCGAGCGGGCGAGCACCTGGGAGGACCCGCAGGGGTACTCGCACGACGTGGTGGTGGTGTACCCCGACTCCATGCGGACCTCGGCGGGCGACGTGGCGGGGATCTACGTCCCCAGCGACTCGCGCGACGCCCGCACCGGCCAGCCGGCGATGGTCCCGCTGACGCAGGTGGCGGAGGTGCGCGCCGGCGTGGGGCCGCAGCAGATCGAGCGGCGCAGCCTGGAACGGCAGGTGTCGGTCTCGGCGGGCGTGCTCCCCGGCCACTCGCTGGGCGACGTGGCCGCCGCGGTGGAAAAGAAGATCCAGACGCTGGGGCTCCCCCCCGGCTACCACGCGGTCTTCACCGGCGACGTGCAGAACCTGCAGGAAACGCAGACCTACGTGGGCGAGGCGCTTCTGCTGGCGGTGGTCTTCATCTACCTGATCCTGGCCTCGCTCTTCGGCTCGTTCTTCCAGCCGCTGGCGATCATGCTCTCGCTCCCGCTCAGCTTCCTGGGGGTGGGGCTCGCGCTCTGGGTGACGCGCGGTAACATCAACGTGATGACCATGATCGGCGTCATCATGCTGATGGGGCTGGTGACCAAGAACGGGATCCTGCTGGTGGACTTCGTGAACCAGCAGCGCGAGCAGGGGGTCCCGCGCGAGCAGGCGGTCCTGCAGTCGGCCCGCATCCGCCTGCGCCCGATCATCATGACCACGGTAGCGATGATCTTCGGCATGCTCCCGCTGGCCTTCGCCATCGGCGAGGGGGCGGAGCAGCGAGCCCCAATGGCCCACGCGGTGATTGGCGGCCTGATCACCTCCACGCTGCTGACACTGTTCGTGGTGCCGGTGGTGTACACCCTGCTCGACGACGGCGTGGCCTGGGTGAGGAACCGCGGGAAGCAGCCTGCGCACCCGCGGGTGCACGCGCGTCCGGAGCCGGTGGGCGCGGGGGTGGCCGCGGACTGAGAGAGAACAACCCGGAGGAAAGCAGGAACGGGGGGTACGGCTGCGACGAAGCGAAAAGAGAGTGGTCCCTTCGAGGGGCCACTCTCTTTTCGCTTCGTCCCTTGTTCGCCGGGCAGGCGTACCGCTAGTTGTGCCTGCTCGAGTCAGCGGGCTCGACGTTCACGTTCGGGGTAACCACCGTGTGCGTGTCCGTGCCGACGGTGACCTTGGCCGGGTCGACGTCGACCTTGGGAGCCCTGCCTCCATTCACGTCCACGTCCGGAAGCTTTCCCTTGTCCTCCACCTTGGCGGTGCATGCCGCGGCGGCGAACGAAAGCGCCAGGGCGGGGATGGTAAGCAGCCTGAAGGATCGCATTTTCGCTCCTGTGGTTGTGAGTGCCAGGTTCCGCCAGACAAAAGCAATCACCGTGCCGCGCCGTCGTTTCACGAGATCATTGCCGCTCCAACGAATGTCGCTTAACGTGCTCCGAACAGCCCACGACGTACGTGGGTCAACCGCTTTCCCGGAGGACGTCATGAGCCGTTCGCTTTCCAACCTGCGCCGGGGTCTCCTCGGCATCGCCTTCGCGGGCGCCATGGGCTTCGGAGTCACCCAGGCGTTCGCCACCTCCACCCGGATCGCATCACCTGCCGTCTGCCAGGCGACCGGCTACAACTACGTCCCCTCCACGGGGTGTCCCGGCTGTCTGTTCGGCGGCTACTGCAACGGGGTCAGCTCGC
>JAFAYN010000016.1 GCA_019240375.1 Gemmatimonadota bacterium | reverse complement strand
GGAGCCGGCGCAGGGCGAGCGCGGCGGCCAGCGGGTCGCTCGCCCGGTCGGCGGTGTCGTCCACCTCGCGGCAGAAGGCGTACACCAGCGCGGCGTCGTCGCGCACCGGGGCGGGGAGGAAGCGGGCGGCCAGGTGGAAGGTGCGGGCGTTGCGGGCCAGCGACTCCCGGCTCGCCTCCACCACGGCGCCCGGGTCCGCCACGGCGGGTGTCACGCCGGGACCGCGGGGAGAGGGACGACGCCGTCCAGGGCGGGGACGACGCGCTCCAGCACCTTGGCCGAGCAGAGCACCCCCGGGATCCCGGCTCCGGGGTGCGTCCCCGCCCCCACGAAGTACAGCCCGTCCACGTCCTCCGAGCGGTTGTGGAAGCGGAAGTACGCCGACTGCGTCAGCCGCGGCTCGATCCCGAACCCGGCCCCCTGCGACGAGCGGAGCCGGTCCTCGAAGTAGCGCGGGGTGACGTGGAAGGAGGTCGCCAGGTTCGCGCGCAGCCCGGGGAGGAAGCGCTCTTCCAGGTGCTCCAGGATCCGGTCGAAGTAGCGCGGCCCCTCCGCCTCCCAGTCGATCCCGCTCCCGTTGTGCGGCACCGGCGAAAGGACGTAGAAGTTCTCGTGCCCCGGCGGGGCCAGCGACGGGTCGGTGCGGGTGGGGGCGTGCAGGTACAGGGAAAAGTCGTCCGCCAGCTTCTTGCGCTCGAAGATGTCCTCCAGCAGCTCGCGGTAGCGCGGCCCCATGACGATGGTGTGGTGGGCCAGCTCCGGGTACGTCCTGCGGGTGCCGAAGTACCCCACGAACAATCCCATCGACAGGCGCCGCCGGGCCAGCGAGGCGTCGGTGTGGCGGCGGCGGTGCCGCGCGGACACCAGCCTGCCGTACACGTGCACCGGGTCGCCGTTGGCGACCACCGTGTCGCACGCGATCCGCTCCCCTCCCTCCAGCCGCACCCCGCGGACCCGCCCGTCGCGCACCTCGATCTCCTCCACCGGGGCGTCGCAGCGCACCTCCGCCCCCATCTCCTCCAGCAGCCGCACCATCCCCCGGACGATGGAGGTGGTCCCCCCCTTCGCGAACCAGACCCCCCACTTCCGCTCCAGCCAGTGGATCAGCATGTAGATGGAGGTGGTGCGGAAGGGGTTCCCCCCCACCAGGAGCGGCTGGAAGGAAAAGACCTGCCGCAGCCGCTCGTCGCGGATGTAGCGCGAGACCAGCCCGTACACCGAGTGGTAGCTCCCCAGCTTCACCATGTCCGGGACCACGCGTAGCATCTCCGAGAGCGAGTCGAAGGGGGTGTCGGCAAGGCGCAGGTAGCCGATCTCAAAGATCCGCTCCGCGTGCGCCGCCAGCCGCCGGTACCCGTCCACGTCGCGCGGGGAAAGGGCGCGCACCTGGGCCAGGATCCGCTCCTCGTCCCCCACGTAGTCGAAGCACGACCCGTCCGGGAACTCCACCCGGTAGAAGGGGTCCACCGGGACCAGCTCGAAGTAGTCGCGCCAGTCGCGCCCGGCCAGGGCGAACAGCTCCTGCAGCAGGTAGGGCGCGGTGATCACCGTAGGCCCCGCGTCGAAGGAAAAGCCGTCCCGCACGAAGACGCTCGCCCGTCCGCCGGGCTGCTCGGTCGCTTCCAGCACCGTGACCCGGTGCCCGCGCGCCCGCAGCCGGATCGCGGCGGCCAGCCCGCCCAGCCCGGCGCCGACCACCACGGTGCGCTGCGTGTCCCTCATCCCGCCGCTCCCGGCCGCACGCCCACGATGGGGGCCAGGGCCACGTCCACCAGCTCGGCCGCCAGCGCGCGCACCCCCGGCTCCCCGGCGAGCGCGGGGGCGCGGAGCGCCTCGGCCGCGGCGGTGCAGATCCGGGTCAGCACCCGCTCCAGCGCGCCGCCGTCGCGGAAGCGGCGGATCGCCCGCTCCACCTCCGCGTCCGGGGTTTCCTCGCGGGGGAGGCGGAGCAGCCCGTGCAGCCAGGGGGCGTCGCCCGGGTGGAGCGCCAGGTGCTCCACCACCAGCGCGCTCACCTTCCCCTCCCGCAGGTCCGATCCGGGGACGCCGCGCCCCTTCTCGCCGTATAGGTCCAGCACGTCGTCCTGCAGCTGGAAGAGCATCCCCAGCTTCGCGAAGGGGGCCGCGACCTCCCGCGCCTCCCCCGGTGGGCGGCCGGCCAGGAGCGCGGCGCCCTCCACCGGGAGCTGGAAGAGCGGGCCGGTCTTCCCCTCGGCCACGCGCCGGTACTCCGTCCACCCCACCCGCGCCTCGTCGGCCAGCGCCAGCTCCGCCGCCTGGCCGCGGGCCACGGCGGCGGCGTGCGCGGCCAGCGCGCGGGCCAGCAGCCAGCGGGTCTCCGGCGGCGCGGCGACGCGCTCCAGCGCCAGGAAGGGGAGCATCAGCAGCAGGTCGCCGGCGTTCACGGCCTGGGCGGCGCCGTGCCGGGCCCACACGGTGGGGCGGCCGCGCCGGACCCGGTCGCCGTCCTGCAGGTCGTCGTGCACCAGGGTGGCGTTGTGCAGCAGCTCGCAGGCGGCCGCCCACCCGATCCCCGCTTCCCGCCCGTGCCCCAGCGCTTCCAGGGCCGACAGGGCGAGCCGGGCGCGGAGCCGCTTCCCGCCGGTGTCCAGGTGCTCGCGCAC
>JAFAYN010000013.1 GCA_019240375.1 Gemmatimonadota bacterium | reverse complement strand
TCACTCGCTCCTGCCGCATCACCTCCGCCCAGACCGCCGCCACCCGCTCCTCGGCCGGGGTGGAGGGGGCCACCACCGGGCGCTCCGTCTCGATCGGGCGCTGCTCCGGGAGCCGGCGGCGGTCGACCTTGCCGGCCGGGGTCAGCGGGATCGCCTCCAGCGCCACGAAGACGCCCGGGACCATGTGGTCGGGGAGGTGCTCCCGGAGGAAGGCGCGCAGCGCCGCCGGATCGGCAGGGGGCTCCCGCCGGGGGACCCAGTACGCCACCAGCCGCCTTGCCCCGTCCTGCTGCTCTTCCGCCCCCACCGCGCACTCCCGGACCTCCGGGTGCCGGCCCAGCACGGCCTCGACCTCCCCCGGCTCGATGCGGAAGCCGCGCACCTTGACCTGGTCGTCGGCGCGGCCGAGGAAGACCAGCGTGCCGTCCTCCGCGTGCCGGACCCGGTCGCCGGTGCGGTACAGCCGCGCCCCGGGCGTCCGCCCGAACGGGTCGGGGACGAAGCGATCCGCCGTGAGCTCCGGCCGCCCCAGGTACCCCCGCGCCAGCGCCACCCCACCCAGGTACAGCTCGCCGGGGACACCGACCAGGACCGGCTCCAGCGCGCCGTCCAGCACGTACGCCGAGCGCTCCCCGAACGGACGGCCGATGGGGACCCGCGCGCGAGCCTCCGCGGGGAAGCCCGCCGGGACTTCGAAGGTGGTGGCGGTCACCACCGCTTCCGTGGGGCCGTAGGCGTTGAGCAGCCGGGCGCCGCCCGCGGGGGTCTTCCGCCACAGGCCGGCGTGGTGGGGGAGCATCGCCTCGCCCCCCGCGATGACCAGGCGCACCCCGCTCGCGTCGGGAAGCCCCTCGCCGCGCGCCCAGGCATCGGCCAGGAGGTGCCACTGCGCCGTCGGGAGGTTGAGCACCGTGACCCCGTCGTCCACGTACCGGGCCAGCGCCTCCACGCCGGGGACCGCCTCGCCGCGCAGGACCACGCACGCCCCGGCGGCCAGTGGGGGGAGCATCTGCTCCACCGAGGCGTCGAAGTTGAAGGAGGCGAACTGGAGGACCCGGTCCCCCTCCCCCAGCCCGTAGTGCGCCCGCACGGCCAGGGCGTGCGCGGCGAGCGCCCGGTGCTCCACCACCACGCCCCGGGGGGTGCCGGTGGAGCCGGAGGTGTAGATCAGGTACGCGGCCGAAGCCGGGTCGGGTGGGGAGCCGAGGTCCCCGTCCGGGTACGCCGCGACCGCCTCCTCCACCTCGTCCCACGCCACCACGGCCGTCCCCGCTTCCGTGGGGACCCGGCCGCGCAGCGAGGCGGTGGTGAGCACCAGCGGGAGCGCGGCGTCCCGCACCATGAAGGCCAGCCGCTCGCGCGGGTACTCGGGGTCGAGCGGGAGGTACGCGCCCCCGGCCTTGAGCACGGCCAGCAGGCTCTCCACCCGCTCCGGCGAGGGGGGGAGCATGATCCCCACCCGGGTCTCCGGCCCCACGCCCAGGGTGCGCAGGTGCCGGGCGCGGCGGTTGGCGCGGGCGTTCAGCTCCCCGTAGGCAACCGTCACGGCGCCGGAGCGGACGGCGGGAGCGGAGGGAGTGCGCGCCGCTTGAGCGTCGATCCAAGCGAGCACCGTCCCCGGCTCCGAGCCAGGCCGGGTGCCACCGCCGCCGAACTCCTCCAGCACGCGCCGCCGCTCGGCGCCGCTCATCACCGCCAGCCCACCGACCGGCACCTCCGGCCGGGCGAGCGCGTCCGCCAGGAGCGTCGTGTACCGCTCCAGCAGGAGGGCGAGCTGCGCCTGAGAAAATGTCTCCCCCCCGACGAGCGCCAGCGCCGGGCCGGGGCCCACCCGGAGGTGCAGCGCGAAGGGATCCTCCTCCACGCAGACCTCAGGCTCCTGAACGACGGTGAAGCCCACGCGGAGCGGGGCGTACCCACTGGCGCGGAGCCGTTCCCCGTCGAAGCACGACCGCCACGCCGCAGAGTCCTCCAGGGCGTCCCGCATCCGCTCCACCAGGGAGGCGAAGGAAAGCTCCGCCTCGACGCGCGTGGCGACGGGGAGGTGCCCGTCTACGCGTCCGTCCACGGACACCCCGACGCGCACGATCCCACCGGCGCCCAGCCGGTGGAGGAGCGCCTTCCACGCGGCCAGGAGGACGGCGCCGGCCGGGGCGCGGGTGCGCCCCGCGGACCCCGCCAGGGCGCCGGCCACCTCCGCCGGCAGCTCGCCGCGGACGGCGGCGGTCGTCGTCTCCACCGGGTCGTCCCGCTCGACCCACAGGCGGGGCTCCGGGCCCTCCGACTGCCGCGCCCAGTGGGCGCGCCCGGCCGCCTCCCCTTCCCCGCGCATCCCGACGTCGAGGAGCGCGTCCAGCTCGGCGAGCCGCCGCCCGGGGTCCGCGACCGCCGCCTCCAGCACCTCCACGAAGCGCCGGGTCCAGTGGCCGACCAGCTCCGGCGAGAAGAGGTGCGTCCGGTACTCGAACGTCCCCGACATCCCCGCGCCGTCGTCCTGCACGGCCAGGCGCAGGTCGAGCTGGGCCTCGACCGGCCCGGCCGGGAACGGCTCCAGCACCAGCCCGGGAAGCTCGGCCGCCCGCGGCGCGGGGAAGTTCTGCAGGAGGAAGCCGACCCGGAAGAACGGGGTCCCGCCCGCGGCGCGCCGGGGGCGCAGCGCCTCCACCACCCGGTCGAAGGGAACGTCCTGGTGGTCGTACGCGGCGAGCGCCACGTCCCGGACGCGCCCCACCAGCTCCGCGAAGGATGGGTTCCCGTCCATGCGGGTGCGGAGGACGAGGCGGTTGAGGAAGAAGCCGACCACCCCCTCCGTCTCGGAGCGGAGGTTGCGGCTGGCGACGTCGGTGCCGACCACCACCTCGTCGTTCCACCCCTGCCAGCGCAGCAGCACCTCGAAGGCGGCGAGCAGGACCATGAAAGGCGTGGCGCCGATCGAGCGGCCGAGCCGGCGGACGCCCCCGGACAGCTCCCCGGAAAGGGCGAAGGCGCGCGTCGCCCCGTCCGTCCGCTCGGTGGTGCGTGCCCCGTCCGTGGCCAGGCGCAGCTCCGGGAGTCCGTCGAGCTGCCGGCGCCAGAAGTCGAGCTGGGCGCGCTCGCGCTCCGGGGTGAGCCACTTCCGCTGCCAGACGGCGTAGTCGGCGTACTGGACCGGGGGCTCCGGGAGGGGGGACGGCCGTCCGGCGGCGAAGGCGCGGTACAGCTCCACCACCTCGTGGAAGAGGATCCCCGCCGACCACCCGTCGTTGGTGACGTGGTGCATGGTCACCACCAGCGCGTGCTCGTCCTCAGAGAGCCTGGCGAGCAGCGCCCGGAGGAGGACCCCGGAGCGGAGGTCGAACAGCTCCCGGGTCCGCTCCCGGACCACGGCCTCCAGCGTATTCGCCCGGCCGGCGAGCCCCGACAGGTCGACCAGCGGAAGGGGAACCTCGCGGGGCGGCTCGATCACCTGCCCCGGCACCCCCTCCCTCTCCACGAAGCGCGTCCGGAAGACGGCGTGGCGGCGCGCCACCTCGGTGAGCGCCCGGGCCAGGGCACCGGCGTTGAGCCGCCCGGCCAGCCGGAGGGCGAGGGCCTGGTTGTAGACGCGGCTCGCCGGGTCCATCCGGTGGGCCAGCCAGAGGCGCTGCTGGGCCGGGGAGAGCGGGAGCCACGCTCCCGGCTCGGCCACGTGCTCGATGGGGGCGATTGCCCGCTCCGGGGCGTCCCGCCGGGCGTCCAGCCAGGCGGCGAGCCCCGCGACGGTGGGGCGCTGGAAGAAGACGCGCTGCGGAAGCTCCGTCCCGAACGCCGCGCGCACCCGGGTCGCCGCCTGCGTGGCGAGGAGCGAGTGCCCGCCCAGCGCGAAGAAGTCGTCGTGCGCCCCCACCCGCTCCAGCCGCAGCACCCCGGCGAAGATCCCGGCCACGATCTCCTCGGTGGGAGTCCGCGGCGCGGCGTCGGCGTCCGACCCGGGGAGCGGGTCGGGCGCAGGGAGGGCGCGGCGGTCCACCTTCCCGCTCGGCGTGAGCGGGAGGGCGTCGAGCGTCACGATCGCCCCCGGCACCATGTAGTCCGGGAGGCGCGCCGCCAGGTGGCCGCGCAGCTCCGCGGCAGAGGTCGTCACCCCCGGCGCGGGAACCACGTACCCCACCAGCCGGCGGTCGCCGGAGGCGTCCTCGCGCACCCCTACCACCGCCTCGCGCACGCCGGGATGCGCGCGCAGCGCGGCCTCGATCTCCCCCGGCTCGATGCGGAAGCCGCGCACCTTGACCTGCTGGTCGGCGCGCCCCAGGAACTCCAGCGTCCCGTCCGGCCGGCGGCGCACCCGGTCGCCGGTGCGGTACGCTCGCGCCCCCGGCCCGGCGGCGAACGGGTCGGGGAGGAAGCGGTCCGCCGTCAGCTCCGGGCGCCGGTGGTATCCCCGCGCCACCCCCGCCCCGCCGATGTGCAGCTCGCCGGGGACCCCGACGGGCACCGGGTTCCCGTGCCAGTCGAGCACGTACGCCCGGGTCCCGTCCACCGGCTCGCCGATGGGAGGCGCTCCGCCCTCCGCCACCCGGTGCGTGGTGGACCACACCGTCGTCTCGGTGGGGCCGTACAGGTTCCAGAGCGCCCGCACCCGGGGCCGGAGCCGCCCCGACAGCTCCTCCGGGAGCGCTTCCCCGCCGCAGAGCGCCGTCAGCGTCGCGCTCCCCTCCCACCCGGCGTCCAGGAGCATCCGCCAGGTCGCCGGGGTCGCCTGCAACACAGTCGCCCCCGACTCGTCCAGGGCACGCGCCAGGAGCGCCGGGTCGGCGGCGGTGGCCCGGTCGGCGAGCACCACCCGCGCGCCGCTGGTCAGCGGAAGGAAGATCTCCAGCCCCGCGATGTCGAAACCCAGTGTGGTCACCGCCAGGAGCACGTCGTCCGCACCCATCCCCGGCCGCCGCCGCATGGCGTGGAGGAAGGCGACCAGGGAGCGGTGCTCCACCAGCACCCCTTTGGGGCGGCCGGTGGACCCGGAGGTGTAAAGGACGTACGCCAGGCTCGCGGGGTCCGTGTCCCACCGTGGCGCCGGATCCGGCGCCGAGGAAGGCGGCGCTTCCGCGTCGAGCACCAGGCGGGGTACGTCGGCGGGGAGGGCATCGGCCGTGCGCCCGCCGGTGAGCACCAGCCCGGCGCCGGAGTCCTCCAGGACGTACGCCAGCCGCTCCGCGGGGTGGGCGGGGTCGAGCGGGACGTACGCTGCCCCGGCTTTGAGGACGCCGAGCACCGCCACCACCATCTCCGCGGTCCGCTCCAGGCACACCCCCACCCGGCTCTCCGGACCGACCCCGCGCGCGGCGAGACGGTGCGCCAGCCGGTCGGCGCGGGCGTCCAGCTCCGCGTAGGTGAGCGTTTCGTCGCCTGAAACAAGCGCCACGCGGTCCGGCGTACGCCCCACCTGCGCCTCGAACAGCGTATGGACGCAGGCGGCGGGGGGGAGCGCCTCGGTCGCGTTCCACTCTGCCACCAGGCAGCGGCGCTCCTCGGGGGTGACCAGCGCCAGCGTGGACAGGGGGCGCTCCGGATCGGTCGCCATCGCCTCCAGGAGCGTGCGCAGGTGGCCCAGGAGCGCGCGGGCGGCGTCCGGGCACAGCCAGGCCGGGTGGGTCAGCTCCAGGGCGATCTCGCGCCCCGGCACCACGGTGAGCATCAGCCGGTGGCCGTACGCTCCGTCCGGGGGGACGCGCTCGAAGCCGGAAAGCTCCGCGCCTCCGATGGCGGCGTGGGCCACCCCGGTGTCGGGGAGGTTCTGGAAGAGGAGAAGGTGGTCGAGGAGGCGATCCCCGGGCAGCAGGCCGCTCCACTCGCGGATGCGGCCCAGCGGGACGGAGCCGTGGAGCCGCGCTTCCCGGTGCGTGCGCTGGAGTGCTTCCAGCCAGTCGGCGACGCGGGCGGCGGGCTCGTCCACGACGCGCACCGGGACCGTGCGCATCAGGAGGCCCAGCATCCCTTCGGCGCCCGGAAGGTCGGTGGGGCGCCCTGCGTCCACCGAGCCGAAGATCACCTCCGGGACCCCGGTGCAGCGCGCCAGGAGCACTCCCCAGGCGCCCTCGAACAGGGTGGCGAGCGTCACCTGCAGCCGGCGCGCGGTCCACCGCAGCGCCTCGCAGGTCTCCGCGGGGAGGGTGGCCGTCTGCACCGCGTACGTGCCGCCGTCGTCCGCGCCCACCAGGCGGACCGGGAAGGGCTCCGGCGGCTCCATGCCGGCCAGGGCGCGCCGCCAGTACCGCTCGGCGCCCGCGCGGTCCTGTGCGGCGAGCCAGGCCAGGTAGCGGGAGTACGGGGCCACGGGCCCGGCTCGCGGGACCTCTCCGGCGGCGAGCGCGTGGTACGTCTCCAGCATCTCCCGCAGGCAGAGCTGCGCCGACCACCCGTCCATCAGCAGGTGGTGGTAACTCCACGCGAAGAGGTACCGGTCGTGCGCGACGCGCGCCACCCGCACCCGCGTCAGCGGAGCCGAGGCAAGCGCGAAGTCCCGCCGCCGCTCCCCGGCCAGCAGGGCGCGGAAGCGTGCCTCCACCTCCCCCTCCGACGTCCCGCGCCAGTCCTCCTCCGCGACCTCTGGCTCCACCTCCCGACGGACGACCTGCACCGGCTCGTCCAGCCCCTCGTGGAAGAACGCCATGCGTAGCGCCGGGTGGCGCGCCATCACCCGCCTCCACGCCTCCCGGAAGGCGCGCGGGTCGTAGCTCCCCCGCAGCCGCCAGTGGATCTGCTCGACGTACTCGTGCAGGTCGGGCGCTTCGAGCGTCCGTAGCAGGATGTCGAGCTGTGTCGGCGAGAGCGGATAGACGCCTTCTACGTTCTCCATCATGCGGTCGTGAAGGTCTTCCGGGGGGGGCGTGACGTGCGGGCGAGGGTCGCCGTCGCGTGCACGTCGCGGGAGGGTGGATGGCGGGGCCGTGAACCAGGGCGATTCGGTACTATACGTCGGAAATTATATGTACACAATATGCTATTCTTTTCAAAGAAACGATAGCGCCTCCCGACGATTCCCCCCTGGGCACTCTCCTTGCGGCGGTGTCGTTCCTCCCCCGAACGCCCCCGATGGAGCGGAGAGGGTGGGAAGCTGCGCCCCGGCGTCACGGGCGAGGAGGAGCGATGGCTCAACGCGACCACACGCGGACCCATGGTGCCGAGCGCGGACTCGACCGTTTCGAGGGGTTCAGCGACGCGGTTTTCGCAATTGCGCTGACCCTGCTCATCGTCGAGATCAAGGTCCCCGGATCTCCCGACGGCCCGCATGGCTACAGCGACCTGGCGAGGGCCATCGCCGAGCAGTGGCGCGAGCATCTCGCGCTGGTCCTCTGCTATATCGTGATCGGCGCCTACTGGCTGCAGCACCATTATTCGGGCCGCATCTATGCCAAGAGCGATCACTGGTTCGGCGCGTTCAACCTCCTGTTCCTGCTGGCCATCGTCGTCGTCCCTTATCCGATCCGCGTCTGGTGCTTCCACCTGGGCACGCACTTCGAGCCCCTCGCGTCGGTGACCCTGGTCGCCGGCTTCGCCCTGACCGCCTGCACGTGGATGGCCAAGTGGTTCTACGGAATGGCGGGCCGCCGGGTGATGGACGAACGGCTCGCGCCCGACTTCCTCCAGCAGATGACGCGCCGCTACGGCATTGCGACGCTGATCCAGATCGCCGCAGTTCCGGTCACGGTCGCGGCACCGCGCGTCGGAGTGGCCATCGCGCTGCTGTGCGTCGCCTTCTTCCTGCTGCCGCAGCCCAAGCCGCGCTACAAGCCCGGAGAGGAGCCGA
>JAFAYN010000571.1 GCA_019240375.1 Gemmatimonadota bacterium | reverse complement strand
GGCCAGGGGCCGGTGGACGTGACCCCCATCGGCGTCGCGCGCTTCATCCAGGCCATCGGCAACGACGGGGTGATGGTGCAGCCCACCGTGGAGTGGGACCGGGCCGGACAGGCCCCGGAGGGGAAGCGGATCATGAGCCCCCAGGTGGCGCGCAAGCTCCAGGGCGCCATGCTGGCGGTGGTGGACAGCGGGACGGCGAAGACGGCGCAGCCGCTCATGGAAGGGACGGGGTGGGACATGGCGGGGAAGACGGGGACCGCGCAGGTCCCGGGGCGGCACGACGACGGGTGGTTCGCCGGGCTGATGTACGGCCCCGACGGGAAGCCCCACTACACCATCACCGTGTACCTGCGCGGCGGCGGCCCCGGCGGACACGCGCCCGCGGCCGTCGCGGGCGGGATGACGCGGATCATGTCGCGCCTGAACATCGCCACGGGGAGGGAGTGATGGGGGTGCTCGACTGGTTCCGGCGCAGGCGCCCGGAAGGACCGGTGGGGGTGGCGGTGCAGGTCCGCGCCCACAACCGCCCCTCCTCCGACGAGCGCAGGGGGCTGGCCGTTCCCGGGCCGCTCTGGTGGGCGCTCCTCCTGGCGACCGCCTTCTACGTGGCGGCGCACTACTCGGTGGCGATGGGGGTGTGGCCGGTGCACGGCACCGCGCCGCGCGCCACGCTCACCCTGTACCGCGACGTCGGCGCGCTGCTCGCCTGGTTCCTGGTGCTGGGCGTGCTGCGGTGGATGGGGTACCGGGGGTCGTGGGCCATCGTGGTGCTCCCGATCATCATCTTCTTCATGACCCGGCCGGCGCAGTTCCAGACCTTCACCGACCCGGTCTACCAGGCGTCCGGCCCCACGCGCGCCCAGGCCAACCAGCTCAAGGCCACCCGCTCGCGCCTATCCACCATCGAGCGCGCCTACTCGCCCGAGCGGCAGCAGGCGGTGTTCGGCGGGCCGCCGCCCCCGCTCCCCAACCCGTTCGCGAAAGCGGTGGAGGGCGCGGCCGAGGGGGAAACGGCGTTCCTGCGGGGGATCTCGCACTTTTCCGTCTTCCTGTCCCCGCTGGCGCTCCTGCTGGGGTACTTCCTGGCGCGGCGCACCGAGCGGTTGCGCTGGTTCCGGGAAAAGCGGCTGTACCCCTTCGTCCCGCTGATGATCGCCTTCTTCGGGCTGGCCGCGCTCCCCGGCGCCCGCGCCAGCGGCAAGGTGGGCGGGACCACGCCGTGGGAGCTCTTCCTCCCGGTGTTCATCGGGGTGTGGGCCGCGGTGCTCGCCGACGACGCCTACAACCTGGCGCGTCCCGGGCAGATCCTGGCCCCGCGGCGGCTGCTGAGCATGTTCCTGTACGGCGCCCTCCCGCTGGTCCCCTTCCTGATCCTGCACGAGCTGGGGCTTTCCATCGTGCTGGCGGGGAGCATGGCGGCCATGCTCCTGGTGGGGACCCGCCGCGGGTGGTGGGCCGCCCTGATGCTGGTGGTGTGGGCCGGGCTGGTGTACGCCGCCTTCCACGTGGACGACCGCTCCAGGACGCGCCTGGAGCTGGCCTACGATCCGTACCGCAACCCCGCGCAGATGACCGAGCAGCAGGCGGAGAAGTGGGCGGCCAAGCTGCACCAGATGAAGCTGTTCGACGCCAACGTGCTGGAAGGGAACCTGCTGGGCGCCGGCGCGGGGCGCGGGCACGGCGAGACCGCCCCCAACTCCGCCGACGACGGGTACATCACCCTGATCGCCGCGCAGTGGGGGCTGGCGGGGGGGATGGCGCTGGTGCTGATGTACACCCTATTTCTCATCACCATGCTCATGGCGGCGGTCCGCGAGCGGGGAGCCTTCGAGCGAACGCTGGTCACCGGGCTGGCGATGCTGATCGGGATCCCCTTCTGGCTCGCCACCCTGGGCGGGATCCGGGTGATCCCCCTGACCGGCGTGGCCGCGGCCTTCGCCGCGCACGGCGGGGCCAAGCTCCTGGCCTCCGCGCTCGCCGTGGGGGTGATCGCCGCGATCAGCCACCGCAGAACCGAGGAAGAGTTGCTGGAACAGGCACTTGCGCCTCCGCAGGAGGCCGCCGAGCCCCGGGGGATCCGCATCCGATGAGCACGCCCGAAGAGAAGCCGGCCGGGAAGAGGGTCCGCATCGGCGGAACGGTGTTCGACGTGTCCGGGATGAGCGGGCAGGGCCCCCGCCCGGAGAACCAGGACGCCTTCTCCATCGACGCCTTCGAGCAGACCGGGACGCTGGCGGTGGCCGACGGGATGGGGGGGGAGCGGGGCGGGCGGATCGCCGCCGAGACCGCGCTCCGCGCCGTGATGTCCGCGGGCCCCATCCGCAGCCAGGACGCCGCGCGCCACGCCGTCCGCGCCGCCGACCGCGCCGTTGCGCAGGCCGCCCAGGAGAACCCGGCCGAGCGCGGGGGGATGGGGTGCGCCCTCGCCCTCCTGTCGCTCGCCCCCGACCGCGGGGGGACGCCCGGGTGGATCGGGGCGTACGCCGGCGACGTGCGCATCCTGTCCCGCTCCCCCGACGGGACGGTGCGGCTGGAAAGCCGCGACCACACCCCCGCCTTCGCCCGCTGGGAGGCCGGCGAGATCGGGCTGGACGAGATCACCGAAGCCGAGGGCGCCAACCGCCTGCAGCGCGCGGTGGGGCGCGGCGGCGAGGCCGACGCCACCTGGATCCCCCTCCGCCCCGGGTGGACGTACCTCCTGGTGTCGGACGGAGTCTCCAAGGCCACCCGGATGGACGAGCTGGGCGAGGCGATGACCGCGCCCAGCGCCGACGCCATCGTGGACGTGATCCGCCGCAAGGTGGAGGAGCGCGGCCCCGACGACAACTACACCGCCGTGGCCGTCCGCGTCCTCCCCCGCGAGGACGACACCGAGCCCGAGCCGGCGCCCCGCCGCCAGGTGGACGACACCGAGCCCGAGCCCCGGCGCAGAAACGACCTTTTCAACCCGGTGACGCCCGTGACCTCACCTCCCCGCCGCTCCGCCCTGGGCGGGCTGGCCGTGTTCTTCGCCCTCGCCGCGCTGGCGCTGGCCGGCTGGGCGCTGTGGAGCGGGTCCCGCGCCCGGGCCGAGACCGCTTCGCGCGCCGACCTGGAATTGCTGCGCGTGCAGGTGGATTCGCTCCGCCAGCGGATCCCCGCGACGCCCGACAGCACGGCCGCGGCGCCCGACACGCTCGCGGACTCCACCGCGGCGGCGGTCCCCCCGACCACCACGGCAGCCCCGGCACCCCGTACCCGTCCATGAGCACCCATTCGCCCGGCGGTTCCCCGCGGCCCGAAGAGCCGCTGCTCGACGCGTTCCTGCGCGACACCCTCCCCGAGGTCAAGCTGACCCTGGGACGGCAGATCGACAGGGAGAACGCGCGCACCCTCCCGGAGCGCTACGCGCAGCTCCTCCCCGAGACGGTGCTGGTGGTCACCCTCCGCCCCGACGTGGCCGACTCGCTGATGCCGGTGGCGCGCCAGGTGGAGGAGGAATTGACCGAGTCGTGCATGCGGCACGGCTCGCTGTACGACCGGGAGTACCGGGTGCAGATCCACCGCGCCGAGCGGGCCAACGCCCCGATGTTCGCGGTCTCGTCGCACAGCGTGGACGAGCTGGCGGAGGTGGTCGCCACCCCGCTCGCCCCCTCTCCGTCCGACCCCGCCGACGCGACGCACGCCGCCACCGCCGCGCCGACGCCCACCATCCGCGTGGCCCCGGAGATGGACCCCGACGCCACCCGCGTGGAGGGGGTCTCCCCCCCGCCGGGGTGGGAGCCCGGCCGCTTCCTGCTGGTGGCGGAGGACCTGGACGGCACCGAGCGCGAGAGCTTCCGCCTGGCCGAGCCGATCACCACCGTGGGGCGCCGCAGCGACGACCCCAGGTTCCGCAGCGACGTCGCCCTGGCCGACGTCCCGCACGTGAGCCGGCGGCAGCTGGCGCTGG
>JAFAYN010000561.1 GCA_019240375.1 Gemmatimonadota bacterium | reverse complement strand
ACAGGGGGCGCGACTCCAGCCAGGCGAGCCGGTCGCGGAGCCCCACCACCCCGCCCACCACCACGATGGACGGGGCGCCGACCCGCGCCTCCGCGGCGAGCGCCGGGAGGGTGCGGAGCGTTCCCGTCACCGTCCGCTGGCGGGGGTACGTCCCCCACTCCACCACCGCGGCCGGCGTGTCGGCGTCCATCCCGGCCTCCACCAGGCGCGCGAAGTTGGCCTCCATCCGGCCCACGCTCATGTAGAACACCACCGTCCCGGCGCCGTGGGCCAGGAAGCTCCAGTCCAGGTCGCTCTCGGCCTTGAGCGGGTCCTCGTGCCCGGTCGCCAGGGTGACGCTGGTGGTGATCCCCCGGTGCGTCACGGGGATCCCGGCGAACGCGGTGGCCGCGACCCCCGCCGTGATCCCGGGGACCACCTCGAAGGGGATCCCCGCCTCCACCAGCGCCAGCGCCTCCTCCCCGCCCCGCCCGAAGACGAACGGGTCGCCCCCCTTGAGGCGCACCACGGTCCCGTGGCTCCGCCCCAGCTCCACCAGCAGGGCGTTGATCTCCTCCTGGGTGCGGGAGTGCTGTCCGCCGCGCTTCCCGACGTACACCAGCTCCGCGTCCGGGCGGCGGTTCTCCAGGATCACCGGGTTGATCAGCGCGTCGTAGACGACGACGTCCGCGCGGGAGATCAACTCCGCCGCGCGGACCGTCAGCAGCCCGGGATCCCCGGGCCCTCCCCCCACCAGGTAGACAGTCCCCCGCGCTTCCGGGGGCGTTCCGGCTCGCTCTGCCGTCATCTGCGCTCCGCTCCCTCCAGCAGGTCCGCGAGCGTCTGCCGCAGGGGGATCTCCGGAGTCCACCCCAGCGCGCGGACCCGATGCCCGTCGCCCACCAGGAGCGGGAGGTCGACCGGCCGGAAGCGCTCCGCGTCCACCTCGATCCGGGCTCCCGTCCCCGACAGCTCGATCAGCTGCTCCACCATCCCCTGGAGCTCGTGCGCCTCGCCGGAGCAGACGTTGTACACCGTTCCGGGCTCCCCCCGCTCCGCCAGGCAGCGGTAGGCGCGCACCACGTCACGCACGTCCAGGATGTCCCGCCTCACCGACAGGTTTCCCACGCGGAGCACGGGCTCGCCCCGTCCGGCGCGGATCCCGGCGAGCTGGTGCGCGAAGCTGGGAAGGGCGAAGCGTGGGTCGTGCCCCGGCCCGGTGTGGTTGAAGCTGCGGGCGATCACCACGCCCGGACCGCCGCTCTCCCCCGACTGCAGCGCAGCCATCTCGGCAGCGGCCTTGGAAGCGGCGTACGGGCTCGCCGGGTGGAGGGGACGCACCTCGCGGATCGGCTGCTCCCCCTCGGGGACGGCGCCGTACACCTCCGCCGAGCTGACCAGGAGCACGCGCGCTTCGCCGCAACCGCCGCCCCGCAGGGCGGACAGGAGCCGGAGGGTCCCCGTCGCGTTCACGTCCCAGGTGCCCAGAGGGTCCGAAAAGGATCCCGCCACCGAGCTCTGCCCCGCCAGGTGGTACACGACCTCCGGCCGTGCCGCCTCGATCCCGGCTGCCAGGGAGGCGTCGTCCGTGACGTCGAGCTGGATCCAACACGCCGCGCCGAGGTCCGCCTCGTCCAGCGTCCCCACTTCCGGCGCGGGACCGGTGATCCCACCAAAGACGGCGCACCCCGCGCGGAGAAGCTCCCGCACGAGGTGCTGTCCTACGAAACCTCCCGCGCCCGTGACCAGTACGCGCACGGGCTCAGACCGCGGAAAGCTCGGCGTACCGGCGGGTCTGCTCGTGCCGGGCCACGTCGGCGTCCACCATCATGTGGATCAGCTCCGCGAAGCCCACCTCCGGCTCCCATCCCATTTCCTGCTTCGCCTTCCCCGGATCGCCGACCAGCAGGTCCACCTCGGCCGGGCGCATGAAGCGCTCGTCCTGGATGACGTACTCGCGCCAGTCCAGGTCCACGTACGAGAAGGCGGTCTCCACCAGGTCGCGGACGCTGTGCGTCTCGCCGGTCGCCACCACGTAGTCGTCCGGCGTGTCCTGCTGGAGCATCATCCACATGGCACGCACGTAGTCGCCGGCGAAGCCCCAGTCGCGCTGCGCGTCCAGGTTCCCCAGACGCAGCTCCTTCGACAGCCCGGCCTTGATGCGGGCGACGGCGTCGGTGACCTTGCGCGTGACGAACTCCAGCCCGCGGCGCGGCGACTCGTGGTTGAACAGGATCCCGCTGACCGCGAAGATGTCGTAGCTCTCGCGGTAGTTGATGGTGGCCCAGTGCCCGTACACCTTGGCCACCCCGTACGGAGAGCGGGGGTAGAGCGGCGTGTCCTCCTTCTGGGGGACCGCCTGCACCTTGCCGAACATCTCGCTGGAGGACGCCTGGTAGAAGCGAGTCTTCGAGTTGAACACCCGGATCGCCTCCAGCATCCGCGTCACCCCCAGCGCGGTCACGTCGCCGGTGAGGACGGGCTGGTTCCACGAGGTCTGCACGAACGACTGCGCGGCGAGGTTGTACACCTCGTCGGGGTTCGCCTGCTGCAGCGCGTAGAGCAGGGAGTTCTGGTCGGTGAGATCCCCGGAGATCAGCTCGATCTGATCCTGGATGTGCCGGATCCGCTCGAAGTTCAGCGTCGAACTCCTGCGCACCAGACCGAATACCCTGTATCCCTTCTCGAGCAGGAATTCCGCCAGGTAGCTGCCGTCCTGGCCCGTGATTCCGGTGATCAGCGCCGTTTTCATACTCCCCTGTGCTCGGAACAGTAATCTTCATCCGGCCGCTGCCGGAACAACGCGAAAACCTAGCTTTGCCCCCCGGGTATGTCAACGTGACAGCCTGCCGGGCAGGGGTTGACCAGGGCGCGCGGACAGCCTAGATTTGGGGTCTTGTCACGAATCCGATCCAGCTTTAAGGAGACACCGATGGCCGGCTTCTGCGCCGTTTGCGGCAAAGGCCCGCGCAGCGGGAACAACGTGAGCCACGCGAACAACAAGACGAAGCGGCGCTGGCTGCCTTACCTTCAGTCTGCGCGGACCCTCACCGAGAACGGGACTCACAAGCGCGTCCGCGTCTGCACGAGCTGCATCTCCGCCGGAAAGATCCGCAAGGCGGGGTGAGCTGTTCGCCGCACCCGAGGGTATTCACGAAAAAGGGCCGCCCGAAGTCACGGTGCGGCTCTTTTTCGTTTCCGGACCTCTCACCGTACCCCCGCGAGCAAAAAGGCCGGCCCCGCGAAGGGCCGGCCTTTTCACTTCCACGAACCGAACGATTATCCGCGGTCGACCAGCTCGATGATCGCCACCTCGGCACCGTCGCCCTGGCGGTGACCGACCTTGAGGATCCGCGTGTATCCACCGGCGCGCTCCGCGAAGCGGGGGCCGATGGCGTCGAACAGCCGGAAGAGCACGTCGCGATCCATGATCTTGCTCGCCGCCTGGCGGCGGGCGTGCAGATCGCCACGCTTGGCAAGGGTGATCAGCCGCTCCGCGTACGGGCGCAGCTCCTTGGCCTTCTCGGTGGTGGTGGAGATCCGCCCGTGCTGGAACAGGCTGGTCGCCATGTTGCGAAGCATCATCTCGCGATGCTCCGCGGTACGGCCGAGCTTGCGGCCCTTGTTACGATGACGCATGTATGCTACTCCCTCTCGGAATCCGTGCCATTGTCAGTCTGAGCGTCGCCCTCGGCGGCGCCGCCTTCCGCGGTCCCGCCGGGCTGCTCGGTCGCCCACCAGAGCGTGCCGTCCTCGCCCTCGTCGAAGTCGATCCCGAAGCGGAGCCCCTGGCCCATCAGGAACTCGTTGATCTCCTGGAGCGACTTCTTCCCGAAGTTGTCGATCCCGAGCATCTGGGCCTCGGTCCGCTGCACCAGGTCCCGCACCGTCTGGATGTTCTCCTTCTGGAGCGAGTTGCGGCTGCGGACGCTCAGCTCGGTCAGGTCCTCGATCGGACGGCTGAGGAGGTCCCGGACCCGCTGCGGAACCGGGCTGCGCCCGTCGGGCGCGACACCCACCGCCCCGCCGCCGTCGGAGCCCCACTGCCGGGACTCGGCCCACTCGGGGCGCGCGCCGGCGAGGAAGCTCAGGTGCTCGATGGCGAGCCGGGCCGCGTACTGCACGGCCGAGCGCACGTCCACCGCGCCGTTGGTCTCGATGTCGAGAACCAGCCGGTCGAAGTCGGTGCGCTGCCCGACGCGGGTCTCCTCGACCGCGAAGTTGGCGCGGACCACCGGGTTGTAGATGGCGTCGACACGGACCAGGTCGGCCGGCATCCCCCGGGGAACCGGGTGGTGCTCGGCGAGGACGAAGCCGCGCCCCTTGTTGACGTAAAGCTCGATCCGGAGCTCACGGTCATCCTGCAGCTCGAGGATGTGGTGATCCGGATTGATGACCTGCACGGAAGCGTGGGGACGGATGCTCCGGGCCGTCACCGGCCCCGCCTGGTCCGCGCGCAGCTCCAGCACCGCCTCCTCGACGTCCTCGTCCATCTTGAGGACGAGCGCCTTGAGGTTGCGGATGATCTGGTGCACGTCCTCCACCACACCGGGAACGGTCTGGTGCTCGTGCAGGACTCCATCGGCACGGAAGGCCCAGACGGCGGCCCCGCGCAGGCTGGAGAGCAGGATTCGCCGCATCGTGTTGCCGAGCGTGTGGCCGAAGCCCCGCTCCAGCGGCCTGAGTACGATCTGTCCCTGACGCGGCTGCTCCGGCAGTCCCGGCATCTGAAGGCCGGTAAGATCGAGTTCCACTATATCCCTCCGGGATAGGTACGGGATGCACAAGACGGATCGAGCGGCGGGGGCCCGTCGTGCCCCGGCCGCCGGATCCGGTTTGCCGCTTACTTGCTGTAGAGCTCGACGATCAACTGCTCCTGGACAGCGAGCGGGATGTCCGCGCGCGTCGGGCGACCGACCATCCGGCCGGTGCGAGTCCCCTCGTCCACCGCGAGCCAGCCGACCGTGGTCGGGCGGGTCTTGGCGGCGAGCGACGCCTGCACGGGGAGGATGTCCTTGCTCTTGGCGGCGATCCGGACTTCGTCGCCCGGCTCCACCTGGAAGCTGGGGACGTCGACGGTGCGGCCGTTGACCTGCACGTGGCGGTGCCGGATCAGCTGACGGGCCTCCTTGCGGGAGGAGCCGAAGCCCATGCGGTACACGATGTTGTCGAGACGGCTCTCCAGCGCCACCAGCAGGTTCTCACCCGTGATGCCGGTCTGGTGCGCGGCCTTCTCGAACAGGTTGCGGAACGGCTTCTCGGACACGCCGTAGATCCGCTTCACCTTCTGCTTCTCGCGCAGCTGGTGGGCGTACTCGGACGCCTTGCGCTTGCGCGCGGCGGCCTGGCCGTGCTGGCCGGGCGCGTACGGACGGCGCTCGATCGGGCACTTCTCGGTGAAGCACTTGGTCCCCTTGAGGAACAGCTTCTGCCCCTCGCGGCGGCAGAGCTTGCAGACAGGTCCGGTGTAACGGGCCATGAACCGTTTCTCCTTGGTCTTGGATTCTTTCTCGGCGTCTTCCCCCCGACGGTCCCGGAGGTTTACACCCTCATCTCACATGCATCACTGCATTTCCACCCACCGCACTCCCTGACGCCCGAAACGGAACACCCGAGGCGCACCAGGGGCACGTCTCGGGGAGCTCCATCCACCAGGGCAGCTCAGGGCTGCGCGATGTGCCGCGACCAGATCAGACGCGGCGCTTCTTCGGAGGCCGGCACCCGTTGTGCGGGATCGGAGTCACGTCGCGGATCGAGCGGATCGCGAGGCCCGCGGCCGCCAGCGCCTGGATCGCCGACTCGCGCCCGGAGCCCGGCCCCTGCACGTACACGTGCACGCGGCGGACGCCCAGGTTCAGCGCCTCCTTGGCGGCCTGCTCGGCCGCGACGGTGGCCGCGAACGGGGTGGACTTCTTGGAGCCCTTGAACCCCGCCTTCCCGGCGCTCCCCCACACGACGGAGTTCCCCGCCATGTCGGTGATGGTCACCAGCGTGTTGTTGAAGGTCGCCTTGACGTGAGCGACCCCCTCGCTCTCTACGTGGCGCTTCGTCTTGGGACGAGCACCGCCCTGCTTCGGCTTCGCCATTCGCTCTTTCCTTTGGTGTGTTCGCGGCCTACCGCGATTCCGGTACGGCTCCCCGCCCCATGCGGGCGGGGTGATCGTTGGACGTGACGCCCAACCCCCACCAGCCTACCGCGACTACTTCTTCCCGGGCTTCTTCTTCCCGGCGATCGCGCGGCGCGGACCCTTCTTGGTCCGGGCGTTGGTGTGCGTGCGCTGGCCGCGGACGGGGAGACCCCGACGGTGGCGCAGGCCGCGGTACGAACCGATGTCCATCAGCCGCTTGATGTTGCGGGCGATCTCCGAACGAAGCGCGCCCTCCACCCGGAAACGGGTGTCGATGATGCGGCGCAGACGGTTCACTTCCTCGTCGTTGAGGGCGTGGACCCGGGTGTCACGATTGACGCCCGCCTCGTCGAGGATCTTCTGCGCCGTGGAGCGGCCGATCCCGTAGATGTACGTCAGGCCGATCTCGATCCGCTTCTCGCGCGGAAGGTCGACCCCGGCGATACGTGCCATCTTGCCTCCTGAAAAGTGCCGATCTGGTAGGTTAACCCTGGCGCTGCTTGTGGCGCGGGTTCTTCTTGCAGATGATGCGAACAACGCCACGCCGCCGGATCACCTTGCAGTGCTCGCAGATCGGCTTCACACTCGCGCGGACCTTCATCGTCGCCTCTCTGGTCGTGATTGAACTGAAGCCTTCAAATGTACCGTTTTTACCGGTTTCTCGCAACCCCTCGCGGGGCTACGAGCCGACCGGGGTGTTCCTTTCGAGCAGCTCCAGGATCTCGCCCTGGACCTGGTCGATCGCCCGGTCGCCGTCCACCGCGTACAGGGGAACCCCCGACTCGCGGTAGAAGGCGACCAGCGGCTCGGTGGTGGTCCGGTAGACCTCCAGCCGGTGCCGGACCGTTTCCTCCCGGTCGTCGTCGCGCTGGACCAGGCGGTCGCGGACCTCGGCCGGGGGAGGATTGTGCTCCAGGTGGTAGACCAGCCCGGTCTCGGGATCGGTACGGCGACCGGTCATCCGCCGCACGATCTTTTCCGAGGGGACGTCGATCGACACCACCGCGTCGATCCGGCGCCCCAGCTCCTCAAGGATGCTCCGCAGGCTCTCGGCCTGCGAGACGTTGCGCGGGAAACCGTCGAAGATCGCCCCGCGCTCCGCCTCCCGCAGCGCGTCCCGCACCAACCCGAGGATCACCTCGTCCGGGACGAGCTCGCCCGCGTCCATGTACCTCTTCGCCTGCCGGCCTAGCTCCGTCCCCCTGCGCACCGCATCCCGGAGGATGTCGCCGGTGGCGATCTTGGGAATCCCGAGCCTCTCCGCCAGCAGTGCGCCCTGCGTCCCCTTCCCCGCGCCCGGGGCCCCCAGAAGTATCAGGTCCATGGGCGCGCTCACAGGTAGCGCTGGCGCCCGCGGAGCTTGACCCGCCCCTTCCGCATGAAGCCGTCGTAGCGGCGGAGGAGGAGGTGCTGCTGCATCTGCTGGACGGTGTCCAGCGCCACGCCCACCATGATCAGCACGCCGGTCCCGCCGAGCACGCGGCCCAGGAACGGAACGCCGACCGAGCTGAGCACCAGCGCGGGGACGATCGCGATCCCGGCCAGGAAGACCGCGCCGGGGAGCGTGATCCGGGTCAGCACCCGGTCGATGTACTCCGCCGTGCGCGCGCCCGGCTTCACGCCGGGGACGAAGGCACCCTGCTTCTTCAGGTTCTCCGCCAGGTCGACCGGGTTGAAGACGATCGCCGTGTAGAAGTACGTGAAGAAGATGATCAGGAGCGCGAACGTCAGCTCGTATGGCCAGGTGCCGAACTGGAACCAGTTCGAGAACGTGGTCACCGCCGCGTTGTTCGTGAACGTCTTGAGCGTGCTCGGGACGATCACGATCGACTGGGCGAAGATGATCGGCATCACGCCGGCGGAGTTGAGCCGCAGCGGGACGAACGACTTCTGCCCTTCGCGGATCCGGCCCTTCCCCATCACCTTCCTGGGGATCTGCACCGGGATCTTCCGCGCGGCGACGGTCACCGCCACGGTGGCGGCGATCACCACCAGCATCATCACGAACAGGAGGATCAGCGAGACCACCGAGACCTCACCGAGCGCGACCAGCCGGTACGTCTCGTAGATCGCCGTCGGAACGGTGTCGATGATGGAGAAGAAGATGAGCAGGCTCATCCCGTTCCCGATCCCGCGCTCGGTGATCTGCTCGCCGAGCCACATGATGAACACCGCGCCCGTGGTGAGCGTCAGGACCATGGTGGCCGTGAAGGCCATCCCCGGGTTCTGCACCGCGCCCGGGATCGCCTCCAGGAACTTCGCGTAGCCGACCGCCTGCACGATGGACAGGGCGACGGTCGCGTACCGCGTGTACTGCGTCAGCCGCTTCCGCCCGTCTTCCCCTTCCCTCTGCATCTTCTCGATGGTCGGGAACACCGCGGCCAGCAGCTGGAACATGATGCTGGCCGAGATGTAGGGCATGATGCCGAGGGCGAACACCGTAGCCTTGGAGAGCCCGCCCCCGACGAACATGTCGTAGATCCCGAACACCGTTCCCTGCAACCGACCCGTGTACGCCTGCAGGGCCGCCACGTCGATGCCGGGGGCAGCGATGTGGGCGCCGATGCGATAGATCAACAGACACAGCACGGTGAAGAGGATCTTCTCCTTCACCTCCGGAATCCGGAACAGGGTAGCGACGGGATTCGCCATGGTCAGCCGATCTCCGTGACCTGCCCGCCCAGACCCTCGATCTTCTCACGCGCGGACTTGCTGAACGCGTGTGCGGAGATGGAGATCTTCCGGGTCAGGTCGCCGGTGCCGAGCACCTTGACCGGACGGCGGGCGTGCCCGATCAGCCCACGCTCCTTGAGGAGCTCGGGCGTGATCTCGCTCTCGCCGCTCGCCTCGAGCTGGTACAGGTTCACCACCTGGTACTCGACGCGGTCGAGCGGCGTGAAGCCGCGCTTCGGAAGCCGCCGCTGCAGCGGCATCTGGCCGCCCTCGAAGTGGGGCTTGCCGCCGCCGGGGCCGCCATGACCTGCACGAGCCTTGGAACCCTTGTGTCCCTTGCCGGCGGTCTTGCCGGTGCCGGAGCCCGGCCCGCGGCCGAGACGCTTGCGGTCGCGGTGCGACCCCTCCGGACGGGGGAGATTGTGCAGATCAGCCATTGTTCGCCTGCCCTTCCACTTCGTTCACCTGGACGAGGTGGCGCACCTGGAAGATCATCCCGCGGATTGCGGGATTGTCCTCCTTGACCACCGACCGCTGATGCTTGAGGCCGAGAGCCTGCAGGGTGCGCCGATGCGTCTCGGGCGCGCCCACGCCGCTCTTGGTCTGCGTGATTTTGATCTTAGCCACGGGCACCTCCCAGCATGTCCACGGAAATGCCGCGCTCCATCGCGACCTGCTCACGGGTCGTCAGGTGCGTGAGGGCATCCATGGTCGCGTGCACCATGTTGAACGGGTTGTTCGACCCGAGGCTCTTGGTCAGGATGTCGTGCACCCCGACGCACTCGAGCACCGCGCGCACCGGACCGCCGGCGATCACGCCGGTACCCGGAGCCGCCGGACGGAGGAGCACACGCCCCGCGCCGGACTCGCCCACGATGTCGTGCGGGAGCGTCCCCTTGCGGACCGGGACGGTCACCATGGCGCGCCGCGCCGAGTCGATCGCCTTGCGGACGGCCTCGGAAACCTCGTTGGCCTTGCCGGTGCCGACGCCGACCTTCCCCTGCTGGTCGCCGACGGCGACGAGCGCGGTGAAGGAGAACCGCCGGCCGCCCTTCACGACCTTGGCCACGCGGTTGATGTGGATCACGTTTTCCTTGAGGTCGGACTCGCGGCGCTCGTTGCCGCCGCCACGGGGGCCGCGGTCACCGCCGCGCCCACGCCCGTCGCCGCCCTGACCACCCTGCCCGCCCTGTCCCCCACGCCCGCGGTCGTTGCCGCCGAAGCCGGGTCCGCGGCCGCCGCCCGGGCCGCCGCGTCCACCACGCCCGCCGCCACCGCCTTGCCTGTTCTCAGCCATGTGCTTGCTCCTAGAACTCGAGGCCGCCCTCGCGGGCGCCCTCAGCGAAGGCCTTTACGCGGCCGTGGTACAGGTAGCCGCCACGGTCGAAGACCACCTGCGTGATCCCCGCCTCGCGGGCCTTCTCGGCGAGCGCCTTACCGGCAGCCCGGCTCATCTCCGTCTTGGTCTTGCCCTCGGCGGCCTTCTGCTCGCGCAGGGAGGCGGCGAGGGTCGAAAGCCCGACCAGCGTCTTCCCGCTGACGTCGTCCACCACCTGCCCCTCGACATGGTTGAGGGAGCGGTAGACGACCAGACGCGGACGCTCGGCGGTGCCGTTGACCTTTCCGCGGACGCGGCGGTGCCGCCGCAGGCGGCGGTCCTGGCGCGTCTTGACTCGTGTCCTTGCCATCGATGGGTTCCTTGAAAGTGACTATACGATAATCCGCGCGAGGGGGCGGGATTACTTCCCGCCCGCCTTTCCGGCCTTGCGGCGGATCACCTCGCCCTGGTACTTCACGCCCTTGCCCTTGTAGGGCTCCGGCGGCCGGAGCGACCGGATCTCGGCCGCGACCTGACCCACGACTTCCTTGTTGGTCCCGGACACCTCGACGATCGTCGGGGAAACGGCGCGGAGCTCGATCCCCTGCGGTGCCTTGTAGTCGATCGGGTGCGAGTAGCCGAGCGCGAGCGTCAGCCCGAAGGGCTTGGTCTCGGCGCGGTACCCGACGCCGACGATCTCCAGCGTCTTCTTGAACCCGGTGGTCACACCGTCGATCATGTTGGCCACCAGCGTGCGGCTGAGGCCGTGCAGCGAGCGGTGCTCCGGGCTGTCCGAGGGACGCTCCACCAGGATCTCGTCGCCATCGCGGCGGACGGAGACGGCGCTGTGCAGCGTGCGGGCGAGCTCGCCCTTGGGCCCCTTTACGCGGACGTTGTTGCCGTCGATGACGATGTCGACACCCGCGGGGACCGCGATCGGCCTTCTTCCAATTCGTGACATGGTCTCGCTCCCTTTACCAGACGATGGCGAGGAGCTCGCCGCCGACCTTGGCGGCACGAGCCTCACGATCGGTCATGACGCCTCGCGAGGTGGAAAGGACCGCCATCCCGAGGCCGTTGCGGACCCGGGGGATCTCCTCCACGCCCACGTAGCGGCGAAGGCCGGGGCGCGAAACGCGCCGCAGCTCGCGGATGACCGGCTTGTCCTGGTAGTACTTCAGGTACAGGCGCAGGACGGGACGGGTGCCGTCGTCCAGCAGCTTGTAGTCGTGGATGTAGTGGTTTTCCTTGAGAAGCCGGGCCAGCTGGACCTTCAGCTTGGACACCGGGATGTCCACCCGCCGATGCCGGGCCATGCCGGCATTACGGACGCGGGTGAGCATATCCGCGATCGGATCCGTCACCATAGAAGCTCCTATAGTATCCGGCGAGGAGTGCCGGACTCGTAGGAAGTTAGAATTGTACAAGGTTACAGGTGATAGGTTACAGGGGACAGCCTGCTGGCTGTAACCTGTAACCTGTTCCCTATACCCTGTCGTTTACCAGCTCGCCTTGCGAACCCCGGGGATCTCACCACGGAGCGCCATCTCCCGGAAGCAGATCCGGCAGAGGCCGAACTTCCGGAGGAAGGCCCGCGGACGCCCGCAGCGGTTGCAGCGGTTGTACCCGCGGACGCCGTACTTCGGCTTCGAGTTCGCCTTCTCGATCAGGGCCTTGCGTGCCATTGCTTCGTTCGTGTCGGGGTAATTGGCGTGACCCGGATCAGGCCTGGACCTGGACCGGGCTCTCGCCGCGGAACGGCATCCCGAACTCACGAAGGAGCGCGAGAGCCTCGTCGTCACGGGTGGTGGAGGTCACGATGGTGATGTCCATCCCGTGGATCCGCTCCACCTTGTCGTACTCGATCTCCGGGAAGATCAGCTGCTCCTTGACGCCGAGCGTGTAGTTGCCGCGCCCGTCGAACGAGCGGGTGGACACGCCGCGGAAGTCGCGGATCCGGGGCATCGCCACGTTGACCAGACGGTCCAGGAACTCGTACATCCGCTCCCGGCGCAGGGTGACCGTGGCACCGACCGGCTGGTTCTCGCGAAGGCCGAAGTTGGAGATCGCCTTCTTGGCGCGGGTGACCACCGGCTTCTGCCCGGCGATCTGGCCCAGCTCCGCCACCACCGCGTCGAGGAGCTTGGCGTTCTTGTTCGCCTCGCCCATCCCGACGTTGATGACGATCTTCTCCAGCTTGGGAACCTGCATCGGGGTCTTGAAGCCGAACTCGCCCTGCAGCTTGCCCCGGATCTGCTCGTCGTAGAAGCGCTGGAGGCGCGGACGAGGCTTGCTTCCGTTCTCGTTAGCCATTCTGGTTCTCCCTGCGTTCCGTATCCCTCCGCGGCCGAATGCCCGGAGAGGCGGTCGCGCTGTTCAATTGCCGGGCTCCCGGAGGAGCCCGCCCGACACCTACGCGCGGGGGATGACCTTCCCCGAGCGGACCGACACGCGGTCCTTGCTGCCGTCCTGGTTCACCTGCGCGCGGACGCGGGTCGGCTCGCCGGTGGACGGATCGATTACCATCACGTTGGAGGCGTGGATCGGAGCCTCGAAGCTCACGATGCCGCCCTCGGGATCGACCTGCGAGGGCTTGCGGTGACGCTTGCGCTCATTGATCCCCTGCACCACCACGCGGTTCTTGTCCGGCTCCACGCGGAGGACGGTTCCCTCCTGGCCGCGGTGGTTCCCGCTGATCACCTTGACGCGGTCACCCTTGCGGATCTTCATCTTGGCCATCAGATCACCTCCGGAGCGAGCGAGACGATCTTCATGAAGCGCTTCTCGCGGAGCTCGCGGCCCACCGGCCCGAAGATACGGGTCGCGCGGGGCTCGCCCTCGTTGTTGATGATGACGGCGGCGTTCTCGTCGAAGCGGATGTACGAGCCGTCCTTGCGGCGCACTTCCTTGGTGGTGCGGACCACCACCGCCTTGGCGACGTCGCCCTTCTTCACGGTACCGTCCGGCAGCGCGTCCTTCACGGCGACGATGACGATGTCACCGACGCTGGCGTAGCGCCGCTTGCTCCCGCCGAGGACGCGGATCACGAGCGCGCGCTTGGCGCCGCTGTTGTCCGCGATCCTGACGATGGATTCTTGCTGGATCATGGGTCAGTTCCCCTTATTTCGCGCGCTCGATGACCTCGGCGACACGCCAGCGCTTCAGCTTGCTGAGCGGGCGCGTCTCGACGATACGAACCACGTCACCGGTGTGGTACTCGTTGTTCTCGTCGTGAGCATGGAACTTCTTGCTGCGGGTCATCTGCTTCCCGTACAGCGGGTGCGGGAAGCGACGCTCGACGCTCACCACCACCGTCTTGTCCATCTTGTCGGAGACGACGATGCCGACGCGCGACTTGCGACGGTTGCGCTCTTCCTGGCTGGTCTGGTTATCGGTGCTCATCAGCGTGCGCCCTGACCCGAAGTTTCACGCTCGCGGAGGATCGTGTTGATCCGTGCGATGTCGCGGCGAATGTTGCGAAGCAGCATCGGGTTCTCGAGCTGCGTCGTGGTGGCGCGGAAGCGGAGGCGGAACTGCTCCTCCTTGAGCTGCTCGATCCGCGCGTTGAGCTCCTCGGCGGTCATCTCGCGGAGGCTCGCTCCGTCCATGCCGCGCTTGCGTGCGCCGCTCATTCCGCACCTCCCTCGGCCGCAGCCGCAGCCGCGACCGGAGCGGCCTCGGTCTTCTGCCGCTCGACGATCTTGCACTTCACCGGGAGCTTGGCCGCCGCCAGCTCCAGCGCGCGCTTCGCCAGCTCGGGGCTGGAGTGCTCCAGCTCGAACATGATCCGGCCGGGCTTCACGACCGCCACCCACATCTCCGGGTTCCCCTTCCCCTTACCCATGCGGACCTCGAGAGGCTTCTTGGTCAGGGACTTGTCGGGGAAGATCCGGATCCAGACCTTGCCGCCACGCTTGATGTGGCGGGTCATGGCGATACGGGCCGCCTCGATGCTGCGGTTGCTGATCCAGCCGCACTCCAGCGCCTGGAGACCGAAGTCGCCGAAGGCCATGTAGTTGCCGCGGGTCGCCTTCCCCCGCATGCGGCCCTTCATCTGCTTCCTGAATTTGACTCGCTTAGGAGCAAGCATTTTCTATATCCTCCTCAAGCGTCGCTGGAGTAGGTGCGGCCGCGGCGGTTCTCCACCACCTCGCCCTTGAACACCCACACCTTCACGCCGATCGTTCCGTACGTGGTCCGCGCAGTGGACTGCGCGTAGTCGATGTCCGCCCGAAGGGTCTGGAGCGGGATCCGCCCTTCCTTGTACCCCTCGCTGCGGGCGATCTCGGCCCCGTTCAGGCGCCCGCCGACCTGGATCTTGATCCCCTCGGCGCCGGCGCGCATCGCGTTCTGGACCGCGCGCTTCATGGCGCGGCGGAAGGAAACGCGCTGCATCAGCTGGTGGGCGATGCTGTCGGCGACGAGCTGGGCGTCGACCTCGGGACGCTTCACCTCTTCGACGTTGATCGCCACTTCGCCTTTGCTCAGCCGGCCGATCTCGTCACGCAGCTTGTCGACCTCGGAGCCGCCCTTGCCGATCACCACGCCCGGACGGGCGGTGTGAACGGTCACGATCACCTTCCCCGGCTTGCGCTCGATCTCGACCTCGGAGATCGACGCGTGGCCCAGGCGCTGGTGAAGGTACTTCCGGATGGTCTCGTCCTCGACGAGGAGCTGCGGGAAGTTGCGCTCCGCGTACCAGCGAGACTTCCACGGCGCGACGATCCCGAGACGGAATCCTCTCGGATGGGTCTTCTGTCCCACGGGTTACTCCTTCCGGTCGACGATGATGGTGACTTGGCTGGTCCGCTTGAGGATCGGCGTCGCGCGGCCCATGGCACGCGGCGAGAACCGCTTCATCGTCGGACCCTCGTTGACGTACGCCTCACGGATGTACAGGTCGTCCACGTCGAGGAAGGCACCGTCCTGGTCCGCCTTCTGCTGCGCATTGGCGACGGCGGAGCGGAGGGTCTTCTCGATCGGCGTGGTGGCCGCCTTCTTCGAGAACTTCAGGATGGCGTACGCCTCGTTGACGTTGCGGCCACGGATCAGGTCCATGACCAGCCGCATCTTGCGGGGCGACATCCCGACGTTCTTCGCGATTGCACGAGCTTGCATTGTCTTTTCTCCTCGGCTCGTGTTAACGCGCCTTGGCACGCTTGTCGGCCAGCTTGCCGCCGTGCCCGCGGAACATCCGGGTCGGGGCGAACTCGCCGAGCTTGTGCCCGACCATGTTCTCCGTCAGGTACACGGGGATGAACTTGTTCCCGTTGTGTACGGCGAGGGTGTGACCGATGAAGTCGGGGGTGATAGTGGAGCTGCGCGACCAGGTCTTGACCACGCGCTTCTCACCCCGCTCGTTCATCAGCCGGATCTTCTTGAGGAGGCTTTCTTCTACGAAAGGCCCCTTTTTCAGGCTTCTCGGCATTGGACGATTCTCTCGCTCTTAGCTTTTCCCCCGGCACCATGCCGGGAGCAAGGTCCACATGGGGTCCAGTGGTGGACGCGACATGCCGCGAACCGGCAGGTTCGCGGCATAGCCCATAAAACTATCAAAAGACCAGCGATCCGTCCACCCCTGACGTGAATCGGGGCGGACGGAGCGCTGATCCCCTAGAGCTGTATGGCCCCTGGGGCTCTGTCTTACGGCCTCTTACTTGGTGCCCCGACCGCGCTTGCGGCCGCGGACGATCATCCGGTTGGAGGCCTTCTTGTTCTTGCGGGTCTTCACGCCTTCCGGCTTGCCCCAGGGCGAAACCGGCGGGCGACCGCCCGAAGAACGACCCTCACCACCGCCGAGTGGGTGATCGACCGGGTTCATGGCGACGCCGCGGACCTTCGGGCGCTTGCCGCGCCAGCGGTTCGCGCCGGCCTTGCCGATCGACTGCTTCTCGTGGTCGACGTTGCCGACCTGCCCGACGGTGGCCATGCACTCGCGGCGCACCAGGCGGACCTCGGTGGACGGCATGCGGAGGGTGACGTGGTCACCTTCCTTCGCCACGATCTGCACGCCCGAACCGGCCGAGCGGGCCATCTGGGCGCCCTTCCCCGGGCGGAGCTCCACGTTGTGCACCGTGGTGCCGAGCGGGATCTCCGCCAGCGGGAGCGCGTTCCCCACCTTGATGTCCGAGCCCGAGCCGGACTCGATCACGTCGCCGACGTTGAGGCCGCGCGGGTGGAGGATGTAGCGCTTCTCACCGTCCTCGTACTGGATGAGGGCGATGTTGGCCGTACGGTTCGGATCGTACTCGATCTGCGCCACGCGGCCCTTGACGCCGGCCTTGTCGCGCTTGAAGTCGATGATGCGGTAGAGCTGCTTGTGCCCGCCGCCCCGACGGCGCGAGGTGACCCGCCCGTGGTGGTTGCGGCCGCCGCTCTTGTTCATCGACTCGGTCAGGGCCTTCTCCGGCCGACCCTTGTGCGTCACCTCGCTGAAGTCGCTGATCTGACGGAAGCGAGTGCCGGCGGTCACCGGCTTGAACTGTTTGGTCGGCATGGTCTAGACTCCCTCGAAAATCTCGATCGTGTCCCCCTCCTGCAGGGTGACCACGGCCTTCTTCCAGGAGGCGCGGCGGCCGATGAACTTCCCGACCCGGCGCTCCTTGCCGGCGTACCGCATGGTGCGGACGCTCTTGACCTTGACGTCGAACTGCTTCTCGACCGCGTGGGCGATCTCGATCTTGTTCGCGTCCTTGTCGACGACGAAGCTGTACGCGTTCTGCTTGTCGAGCTGATCGGTGGTCTTTTCCGTCAGCAGCGGACGAACGATCACATCATGGATGCTACGCATTGACCACCTCCTCGTTCCCGGCGCGGATGGAATCCAGCGCCGCGGCCTCGATCACCAGCTCGCGGGCGTTCATGACGTCGTACGCCGAAGCCTCGCGGAGCGGCATCACCCGGACGTTCGGGAGGTTGCGCGTCGAAAGGAACAGGTTGGCGTTCTGCCCGTCGGTGAGGATGAGCACCTTCTTGCCGGCGGCGCCGATCTTCCCGAGCAGCTCGGCCACCTGGCGCGTCTTGGGCGCGTCGATGTCGAAGCGCTCGATCACGGACACCTGGTCGGCCATCGCCCGCGTGTTGAACGCGGAGCGGCGGGCCAGCGCCTTGACCCGGCGCGGCACGTCCTGGTGGTACGACCGCGGGGTCGGACCGAAGACGATGCCGCCGCCGCGCCAGTGCGGGGCGCGAGTCGAGCCCTGGCGGGCGCGGCCGGTCCCCTTCTGACGCCAGACCTTGCTGTTCCCGCCGGAAACCTGGGCGCGGGTCTTGGTCGAGGCCGTTCCCTGCCGCTGGTTGGCGAGGTACGCCTTGATCACCTGGTGCAACACGGCTTCGTGGACGACGCCGTCGAACAGCTCCAGCGGGAGCTCCCGAGCTTCGCCCTGCTCGCCGGTCGCGCTATAGTAACGTGCGCTGAGCATCGTGAACCCCTATTGCTTCGTGATGAAAACGTACCCGTTCACGGGGCCCGGAACGGCGCCGCGGACGTAGAGCAGGTTGCGCTCGGCGTCCACCTTCGCCACCCGCAGGTTGCGCACGGTCTGCTGCGCGTCCCCCATGTGACCGGGCATGCGCTTCCCCTTGATCACGCGCGACGGGTTCGTGCCCGCGCCAATGGAGCCGGGGGCACGGTGGATCCGGGTGGCGCCGTGCGAAGCGCGACCACCGCCGAAGCCGTGGCGCTTCATGACGCCCTGGAAGCCGCGTCCCTTGGTGGTGCCGGTCACCTTGACCCGGGTTCCCACCGCGAAGGTGTCCACCGTGATCCGATCGCCGATCGACGGGATCTCCTCGGCGGCGAACGAGAACTCGCGGAGCACCTGCGGGGCGCTCTCCAGCCCGGCCTTGGTCGCGTGTCCCATCTCGGCCTTGGTGACACGGCTCGCCTTCTGGGCGCCGTATCCGAGCTGGACGGCCTGGTAGCCGTCCTTCTCCGCCGTGCGGACCTGCACCACCGGGCAGGGCCCGGCCTCGATGACCGTCACCGGAACGACAGCCCCGGATTCGTCGAACAGCTGAGTCATCCCCAGCTTCTTGCCAATGATTCCAGACATCGCGTCCTCCTCAGTCCACCTTGATCTCGACGTCGACACCGGCCGGAAGATCCAGCTTGGTCAGGGCGTCGACGGTCTGCGGGCGCGAGTCCAGGATGTCGATGACGCGCTTGTGCGTCTTGAGTTCGAACTGCTCGCGGCTCTTCTTGTCTACGTGCGGGGAGCGGAGCACCGTCCACCGCTGCGTCCGGGTCGGGAGGGGGATCGGCCCGCTGATGCGAGCGCCGGTCTTCTCCGCGGTGCGGACGATGTCGGCCGTGGTCTGGTCGATCACCGCGTGATCGAAGCCCTTGAGCCGGATGCGAATCTTGCCAGCCATTATGTCCTTCAGCTCGGTTGACGTTGGTTTGAAAGCCTCGTGAGACCGGCCGGCGCGGCGAGGAGCCGCGCCGGCCCGTCAACCGGCCTTATTCGACGATCTCGGTGACGACGCCGGCACCGACGGTGCGCCCGCCCTCGCGGATCGCGAAGCGAAGCTCCTTCTCCATCGCGATCGGCGTGATCAGCTCCACCGTCATCTGCACGTTGTCCCCCGGCATCACCATCTCCACCCCCTCCGGCAGGTTCGCCGTCCCCGTCACGTCCGTCGTCCGGAAGTAGAACTGCGGCCGGTACCCGTTGAAGAACGGCGTGTGTCGCCCCCCCTCTTCCTTCGTCAGCACGTACACCTCGGCCTTGAACTTCGTGTGCGGCGTGATCGTCTTCGGCTTCGCCAGCACCATCCCCCGCTCGATCTCTTCCTTCCCCACCCCGCGAAGCAGCAGCCCCACGTTGTCCCCCGCCTGCCCCTCGTCGAGCAGCTTGCGGAACATCTCCACGCCGGTCACCGTCGTGCTCTTCTCCGCGTTCATCCCCACCAGCGCCACCGTGTCGCCCACCTTCACGATCCCGCGCTCGATGCGCCCCGTCGCCACCGTCCCGCGCCCCGTGATGGAGAACACGTCCTCCACCGGCATCAGGAACGGCTTGTCGATCTCGCGCACCGGCTCCGGGATGTAGCTGTCGATCGCGTCCATCAGCTCCGTGATCTTCTGCCCCCACTCCGAGTTCGGATCCCCCGACTCCAGCGCCTTCAGCCCCGATCCCTTGATGATCGGCGTGTCGTCGCCCGGGAAGTCGTACTCCGACAGCAGCTCGCGCACCTCCAGCTCCACCAGCTCCAGGAGCTCCGGATCATCGACCATGTCCACCTTGTTCAGGAAGACCACGATGTAGGGCACGTTCACCTGGCGCGCCAGCAGGATGTGCTCGCGCGTCTGCGGCATCGGACCGTCCGCCGCCGAGACCACCAGGATCGCTCCGTCCATCTGAGCCGCCCCCGTGATCATGTTCTTCACGTAGTCGGCGTGGCCCGGGCAGTCCACGTGCGCGTAGTGGCGCTTCTCCGTCTGGTACTCCACGTGCGCGGTCGAGATCGTGATGCCGCGCGCGCGCTCCTCGGGCGCCTTGTCGATGTTGTCGAAGGCGATGAAGTCGGCCAGCCCCTTCGCCGCCTGGATCCGCGTGATCGCCGCCGTCAGCGTGGTCTTGCCGTGGTCCACGTGCCCGATCGTGCCGACGTTGACGTGCGGCTTCGTCCGCTCAAACTTAGCCTTGGCCATTTTCCGATCTTGATCCCGGTTAGGGAGGTGAGACGACTAGGGAGGCTCTCAAGAGCTCACGATGGGATTCGAACCCATGACCTCTTCCTTACCAAGGAAGTGCTCTGCCGACTGAGCTACGTGAGCCAGATCCCCCGCTCCGGGCCCGTTCGAGCCCGAACAACGAACAGGAAACCCCGCCGGACGCCCTTCCCGGCAAGGTTCCTCATCTCCTGCGCTCCGCCGCCCCAACCGACGGATGCACGCATCCCGGGGCAAACTGGAAAGAAAGGTAAGATACCCTTCCCGGCCCCGCGTGTCAACTCCTCGAAAGGCCCCTATTCCACGGTCTTGGAGAAGCGGCGCACGCTCAGCCCGACGATCACCACGGCCATCCCGACTAGGATCCCGGCCTCGGGGAGGAGGGTGGCGACCGCGACGTCCTTGAGCAGCACGCCGCGAAGCACCTGCAGGTAGTGGGTGAGCGGGAGGAGGGCGCTGAACCAGCGGATGGGGGCGGGCATCGCCTCGCGCGGGAACATGAAGCCGGACAGGAGGATGTTGGGGAGGAGGAGCATGAAGCTGAGCTGCATCGCCTGGGCCTGGGTGCGCGCCACCGTGGACACGAAGAGCCCCAGCCCCAGGCTGGCGACCATGAAGGCGAAGGTGATCCCGTACAGCGCCGGGACGTTGCCCCGCACCGGTACGCCGAAGAGGAAGCGCCCCAGGAGGAGGACCACCGTCATCTGCACGTAGCCGACGAGGAGGAAGGGGACGATCTTCCCCAGCATCATGCTGGTCTTGTCGATGGGGGTGACGATGAGCTGCTCCAGCGTCCCTCGCTCGCGCTCGCGGGTGATGGACAGGCTGGTGATCAGGATCAGCGTCATGGACAGGAGCACCCCCACCAGCCCGGGGACGATGTATACCTCGCTGCGCAGGTCGGGGTTGTACCAGGGGCGTACCCGCACGTCCAGCGGGGTGACCGGAGTAGCGCCCCGGCGTCCGGCCAGCTCCGCCGAGCGCGCCTGCGCCGCCAGGGCCGCCCCCGAGAGCGCCGCCGAGGAGGACATCGGATCGGCGGCGTCCACGATCACCTGCGCCGTCGCCCCTTCGGCGCGCTTCACCCGCCGGGTGTAGTCTGGCGGGATCACCAGCGCGGCATGGGCTCTGCCGCTCTCCACCTCCCGGCGCAGCTCCCCCCGCCCGGCCACGCTCCCCACCACGTCGAAGTTGCCGGTGTTCCGCAGGGTGGCGACCAGGGCGCGGCTCTCGGAGGAGCGGGCCTCGTCCAGCACCACCGTGGGGATGTGGCGGACCTCGGTGCGGATGGCGTAGCCGAAGAGGACGAGCTGCATGGCGGGCATCGCCAGCATCAGCCCGAGCGTCATCCGGTCGCGCCGCATCTGCACGAACTCCTTCCAGAGCATCGGCCAGAGGAGGGAGCGCCGCACCCGGTCGAGGGGACTCATACCGTCACCCCCTCGTCGCGCCGTTGCATCTCGATGAACACGTCCTCGATGGAAGGGAGCCCGAACTGGCGGGTGATCTCCGTGGTGGTTCCCAGCGCGATCAGGTGCCCGCGCGACAGGAAGGCGATGCGCTGGCAGCGCTCGGCCTCGTCCATGTAGTGGGTGGTGACCAGGATGGTGGTCCCCGACCGGGCCAGGCCGTAGATGATCTCCCAGAAGCGCCGGCGCGCGGCGGGGTCGACGCCGGCGGTGGGCTCGTCGAGGAAGAGCATGCGCGGGTGGTGGGCCGTGGCGCAGGCCAGGGCGACGCGCTGCTTCCATCCGCCGCTCAGCGTCCCGGTGAGCTGCCCGGCGCGCGGCTCCAGCTCCAGCTCGTGGAGCAGCTCGGCGACGCGCCGGTCGCGCTCGCCCCCGACCAGCCCGTATATGGAGGCGTAGAAGCGGAGGTTCTCGGCCACGGTCATGTCGTCGTACAGCCCGAACTTCTGCGACATGTAGCCGATGGCGCGGCGCACGGCTTCCGGCTCGCGCCCCACGTCGTGCCCGACCACCGTGGCCTCGCCGGAGGTCGGGGCGACCAGGCCGCAGAGCATGCGGATGGTGGTGGTCTTCCCCGAGCCGTTGGGCCCGAGCAGCCCGAACACCTCGCCCGCGCCGATCTCCAGGTCCAGCCCCTCGACGGCGACCAGCGAGCCGAAGACCCTGCGCAGCCGCCGGGTGCGCACGGCGGGCTCCGACGTGGCGCTCACGGGAAGGTGACGGTGACGGGGAGCCCCGCTTTGAGCATCCCGCCCGGGTCGGTGAACTCCACCTTCACCCCGAAGACCAGGTCGGCCCGCTCCTTCTCGGTGAGCGCCACGCGCGGGGTGTACTCCGCCCGGTCGTTGATGGAGACGATCCGCCCCTGGAACCTGCGGTCGGGGAAGCCGTCGAGCACCGCCGTGACCGCCTCCCCCACGCGGAGGCGCGGGAGTACGCGCTCGTTCACGTACACGCGCGTCCACGGACGCCGGGGCTCGCCCAGCGTCAGCACCGCGCTCCCGGCGCCGGCCACCTCCCCCGGCTCCATCCAGCGCCCCAGCACCACCCCCGCTACCGGGGCGAGGAGCGTCAGGTCGCCCTGGGTGGCGCGGCCGGCCTGGAGCGCGGCCCGCGCGGCGGCGACCTCGGCCCCGGCTGCCTGGAGCTGCCCGGCGCGCGCGCCCTCCCGCACCAGGCGCAGCGCGTCGCGGGCGGAGTCGCGCCGGCTGGCGGCTGCGGTCGCGGCGGAAACGGCGGCGTCGAGCTGCTGGCGGGGGACGGCTCCCGCGGCGGCGAGGGTGCGCATGCGGGTGAGGTCCTTCTGCGTACGCACCACCTCGGCCTCGGCGCTGCGCAGCGCCGCCTCCGCGCTCCCGACCTCGGCGGGGCGCGCGCCGGCCTGGAGGTCGCGCAGGCCGGCCTCGGCGGCGGCGACGCGCGCCTCCCGCCCCGCCACGTCGCCGGCGAGCGCGGCCTGGGTCAGCACCGCCAGGGTGTCCCCCGCGCGTACCCGGTCGCCCTCCCGCGCGCGCACCGCCACCACGCGGGCCGGCTGGGTGGGGGCAACGTCCACCTCGGTCAGCTCGAGGGTCCCCACCGCGGTCGTGTCGTCGCCCCCGCCTGCACACGAGACCAGCAGGAGGGACAGGGTCAGAGCGAGCCTTTTCATCGCCGGCTCCAGGATCTCCTTTCGGGTGTTCATCGCGCGGCCAGGGCGGCCAGGGCGAACTCGGCCACGTGCCGCCCGTAGGCGCGCATGGTCTCGACGTCGGGCCCATCCGGGCCGCTTTCCAGCAGGATCCCCATCACCGGGCGGGCGATGTGGAAGTAGGGAACGAGGGAGATCACCGAGATGGCGGCGAACCTAGCGTCCATGTCGTCGCGGAAGGTCCCGGCCTCCTGCCCGGCGCGGATCAGCTCGCACAGGCGGCTGAACAGGGTGGCGGAGAGGTGCGCCAGGTGGTCGCTCGCGTGGGACAGCTCGTGGTCCACCAGCTCGCGCCCGAGGATGCGCGGGAGGGTCGGGCGGCCGATCAGCGTTTCCGACTGCACCCCGACGAGGGCACGGACCGCCTGGTCGGGCGCGGGGGCGGGATCGAGCTGCCGGGCTCCCTGGGTGGCGATGGTGCCGATGAGCCGCCCCAGGACCGCCCGGTACAGCTTTTCCTTGTTGTCGAAGTAGTAGTAGGTCAGCGCGGGGTTCACGCCCGCGGCGGCGCCGATCTGCTTGATGGTGGTCGCGGCGAAGCCCTGCTTCGCGAACAGCTCCTCGGCCGCGTCGAGGATCGTCTCGGAGGTCTCGGTATCACTCATACCAAATAGGAGAGTAGGAGGCACAGATCAAACGGAGGCTGGGAGGGAGGGCGGCAACGCTAGAAGGGCGTCGCGGATCCAGTCCCACCCGCAGAGCCGACGCACACGCTCGGGATCGGCTTCGAGCAGGCGCAGGTA
>JAFAYN010000390.1 GCA_019240375.1 Gemmatimonadota bacterium | reverse complement strand
GGTGGTCCGCACCTCGACCGACCCGGAGGCGCTGGCCCGCACCCTCCGCGCGACGGTGGCGGGGGTGGACGCCGGCGTGCCGGTGAGCCGGGTACGGGCGATGGACGAGTGGATCGCGGACTCGGTCGCGCGTCCCCGGCTCGCCATGGCGCTGCTGGCCGCCTTCGCGGCCCTGGCGCTCCTGCTGGGGGCGGTGGGGATCTACGGGGTGATCGCCTACGCCGTCCGCCAGCGCACGCACGAGATCGGCGTCCGAATGGCGCTGGGGGCGGGGGTGGGGGACATCCTGCGGATGGTGGTGCGGCAGGGGCTCTCGGTGTCGGGAGTGGGCGTCGCGCTGGGGCTCCTCGCCTCGTTCGCCGCCACCCGCGCCCTTTCCGGGCTCCTGTACGGCGTCGCCCCCACCGACGCGCTCACCTTCGCGGCGGTCCCCCTGGTGCTGGGCGCGGTGGCGCTGCTCGCGAGCTGGCTCCCGGCCCGCCGCGCCGCCCGGGTGGACCCGATGATCGCCCTGCGCGGCGAGTAGCCGGCGCAGGCATGTGGTAGAATTCAACAGGAGAAGCTTCATGAGTGGACGGGTCGTTCAGGGATATTTCCTCGGTGCCGGGACGCGCCTGCCGGGCACGGTGCAGCCGAGCGGGGGGAGCGGGAGCTTCCCGATCGACCCGGTGAGGGTCGGACTCGTCCAGGGCGGCGGCCACCCCCTCCCCCAGGTGGTGCGCGTCAGGATGGAGGCTGCGTTCGGTGCCGACTTCTCCGCAGTGCGCGTCCACGTCGGCCCGCAGGCAGCGCGGCTCGGCGCCGAGGCCTTCACGATCGGCGACGACATCTACTTCGCGCCCAGCCGCTACCAGCCCGAGTCGATGCAGGGCCGGCAGCTCCTCGGGCACGAGCTGGCGCACGTCGTCCAGCAGCGCCAGGGGCGCGTGCGGACACCCGGCACGGGCGTATCCGTGGTGCGGGACGATGCGCTCGAAGCCGAGGCGGACCGTCTCGCCCGGCGCGCGGCTTCCCACTGCGCCCCGCTACGGTCCGGGCCCACCCTCGGTTTCGCCGTGACACAGCCGGGGCGGCGAGCCGGTTCCCCCTCCATTCAGCGTGGCGTCGTCCAGCGGCATCTGGAGCAGTTCAAGCGGAAATCCCTGACCGGCGATGGCGAACAGATCTGGATCAACGAACAGGACAATCTGATCACCGCCCTGTCGCTGTTCTCGGCAAAGGCTCTGAACGCCTATTCCAAGGTCGAAGCCAAGAAGGCGGCGATGAACATCGACCATCTGCAGAATGGCTCGGGCATCCCGGGAATCGGCAGCCTCCTCGTGTACATCGCGGCGAAACGAAGCGAGGTGGCAGGTCTCGCGACGATGACCGTCGAGCAGCCCGCCGCCGAGGCATACGAGTTCTACCAGAAAATGGGGTTCGGCCCCGATCCGGCGGCGTTCAACGGCGACAAGAACGCGGTCGCGTTGATGCACGGAAAGAAGCTGTGCCCGATGATCGCCAAGACGGTGGACGTGGTACGCCTCGCGAAAGCCTCATACGAAAAGAGCTGGAAGATGACGTTCGATGGAGCGCGCGGGCACCATTGATTCCCCGTGATCCAGGCCACGCGGGCGATGGCGACGAGAAAGCAGCGCGCCCGCCGGGTGGTCAGGGGCCGAAGAGCATCGCCCCCACCGCGGCCCGGCTCGCCACCCCCAGCTTGGCCAGCACCTGCTCGGTGTGCGCGCGGACGGTGAAGAAGCTGACCCCCAGGCGCGAGGCGATCTCGGTGTTGGTCAGCCCCTCGCCGATCAGGCGGGCGACGTCGATCTGGCGCGCGGTCAGCCCGTAGCGCTCGCGGAGGTCGTCGTCGCCCAGGACGATGGCCTGGCGGGCGGGTGCTCCCGCGGCGTGGCGCGCGGCGGCGTCGGCCCGGCGCAGGTGCGCGGCGATGCGGGCCAGCAATTCCAGCGCGCCGAAGGGCTTGGTGACGTAGTCGTCGGCGCCCAGGCGGAACCCCTGCAGCTTGTCCGCCTCCTCGCGGCGTGCCGACAGGATCAGCACCGGCGACTCCACCCCGCGCCCGCGGAGCTGCTCCAGCACGTGGTAGCCGTCGCGGTCGGGGAGACCCAGGTCCAGCACCACCAGGTCCGGCGGGTGGCTGGCGGCCATCGCCAGGGCGTGCGCGGCCCGCGTGGCGAGGGCGACCTCGTACCCCTCGCGCTCCAGGCTGTCGCGCAGCGCCTCGGCCAGCTCCACCGTGTCCTCGACGATCAGGATCCGCTTCATCGGTCCACCAGGGTGAGCGGGGTTTCCACGGCCGGGTCCAGCGGGAGGGCGACGATGAAGGTGGAGCCCCGGTCCACCTCGCTCTCCACCCAGATCCGGCCGCCGTGCGCCTCCACGATCCCCTGCGCGATGGAAAGCCCCAGCCCAAGCCCGCGCCGGTCCGCCTGCCGCGCCTGCCAGAAGGTCCCGAAGATGTGCTGCACCTGCTCCGGGGGGATCCCCGGGCCGTCGTCCGAGACGGCGACGCGCAGCTCGCCCCCGGCCGTCTCCCAGGCCAGCGTCACTGTGGCCGACGCGAACTTGACGGCGTTCCCCACCAGGTTGGAGACCACCTGCACCAGGCGCGTGGGGTCCACGCTCAGCACCGGGTGCCCGCCGCCGCGCACCTCCAGCGTGAGCCCTGCGCTGGTGGCGAGCGGCTCCAGGATCTCGACCGCCTCTTCCAGCAGCGCTCCCACGTCGGTCTCGGCGCGCTCCAGCGCCAGCACCCCGCGGTTCAGCCGCGACACGTCCAGCAGGTCCTCGATCAGTCCGTCCATCCGGTCGGCCGCCTTCTGCAGCCGGGCCAGGGCGCGGGTCTCGTACTCGCCCAGCGCGGCCGACGGGCTGGCGCGCAGCATCTCGGTGTCGTAGCGCACCGCGGTCAGCGGGCTGCGCAGGTCGTGCGCGACGATGGCGAGCACCCGGTCGCGCGCGTGCACCGCGGCCCGGGTGGCGTGGTAGAGCTGCGCGTTTTCCAGCGCCAGCGCGGCGCGCCACCCCAGCTCCGCCCCCAGCGCCCGGTCGGCGGCGTCGAAGTCGCGCCTCCCCTCCCCCCGCCCCAGCACCAGCCACCCCGCGGGGGCGCCGGTGGCCGCCAGCGGCACTTCCAGCACGTGGGCTCCCGCCGGGGCCGGGGGCCCGTCTCCCGGCTGCACCTCCGTCCCCTCTGGGCCGACCCGCGCGCTCGCCACCCGGACGCGCTCCCCCTCTCGCAGCAATTCTACGTCGCAGCGGTCGGCCACCTCGGGCACCAGGAGGCGGGCCAGGTGGGTCAGCGCCGTCCCCGTGTCGAAGGAGGCGTGCAGGAGCCGGCTCGCCTCGGCCAGCAGCTCGGCCGTCCTGCGGGCGCGGCGCTGCTCGCGGTGCAGCACCCGCGCGCGGAGGAGGTTGCGCACGCGCAGCGCCACCTCGGCGTTGTTGAAGGGCTTGGTCAGGAAGTCCTGCGCCCCCCCGGAAAGGGCCCTCTGCTTGGCGCGGAAAGTGGCGTCGGCGGTCAGCACCAGCACCGGGAGGAAGTCGTCGGTGGGGATGCGGGCGACCAGGTCCTCCAGCACCTCGAAGCCGTCGCGGTGGGGCATGTGCAGGTCCAGGAGCACCAGCTCCGGCGCCGCCGACTCGAAGAGCGGTACCGCCTGGCGCGCGTCGGTGGTGCGGACCAGCGACTCGAAGCCCTCCAGCTCCAGGATCCGCTCCAGCAGGTCGAGGTTTGCCTCCTCGTCGTCCACCAGGAGGATGGTGCAGCGGCTCAGCTCCAGCTCGGTCACGGGCGCACCGCCGGTCCGGCCAGGGCGCTTTCGATGGTCGCCACGAACTGCTTCACGTTGAGCGGCTTGGTCAGGTACGCCTCCGCCCCGGAGGCCCGCAGCCGCTCCACCGTCTTCGCGGTGGCGTCGGCGCTGACCACCACCACCGGGATCGCGGCGGTGCGGGGGTCGGCGCGCAGCTCGCGCAGCACCTCCTCGCCGGACAGGTCGGGGAGGTGCAGGTCAAGGAGGATCAGGTCGGGGGCGTGCTCGCGCGCCAGCTCGATCCCCAGCTTCCCCTGAAGGGCGGGGAGGAGCCGCCACTCGGGGCGCGACAGGAGCACGCGCTCGATCAGGCTCAGGTTGGCGAGGTTGTCCTCCACGTACAGCAGGGTGGCCGGGGGGCGGACGGCCTCTCCCGGGGCCGGGTCGGCGGCGGGCTCGGGGAGCGCCGCGCTCGCCAGCGGGTCCTCCGCGGGTGCCAGCGCCGCGCAGAACACGCTCCCCTGGTCGCCGCTCCGCTCCAGGTACAATTCGCCGCCCATCGCCTCGATCAGCCTGCGCGAAAGGGCGAGCCCCAGCCCCGTCCCCTCCACCGCGCTCTGCTCGGCGCCCAGCCGCGCGAAGGGGGTGAAGAGCTGCTCCCTGCGGTCGGTGGGGATCCCGGTCCCGTCGTCGGCCACCAGGACGCGCAGTCGCCCGTCCTCGCCCTCGTCGCAGGTGATGCGGACGCTCCCGGCGGGGCGGTTGTACTTGATGGCGTTGGACAGGAGGTTGAGGAGCACCTGCGCCAGGCGCTGCCGGTCGGCGCGGACGTAGCGCTTCCCGGCCGGGCCGACCGAGTCGGCGATGCGGATCCCGCGCGACTGCGCCAGCGGGCGCACCAGGTCGATCGCCTCGCGCACCACCCCGCCCACCTGCACCGGCTCCAGCGAGAGCTGGTGCCTCCCCGACTCGATGCGGGCGATGTCCAGCACCTCGTTGATCAGCTTGAGCAGGTGCTCCCCCGCCGACAGGATGTGGTTGACCGCGCGGTGGTCCTCCGGGGCCAGCTCCAGCTCGGCGAGGATCTGCGCGAAGCCGAGGATGCTGTTCATCGGCGTGCGCAGCTCGTGGCTCATCCGCGACAGGAACTCCGACTTCTCGTGGTTGGCCCGCTCGGACGCTTCCCGCGCCGCCTCGGCCTCCTGGATCGCCGCCTGCAGCGCCTCCTCCGCCTGCCACCGCTCGGTCACGTCGCGGACGTTGCTGACCACGCCCTGCTCCGGCGAATCGACCGACAGGGTCCGGCCGATCGCCTCCAGCATGCGCCAGCTCCCGTCCCTGTGGCGGAACCGGTACTCCGCCGACCGCGCCAGCCCGGGGGTCTCCACCACCTCGCGGATGGCCGTGATCACCGCGTCCACGTCCTCGGGGTGGATGAACTCCCACGCGCTCTTCCCGATCACCTCCTCCGGGTCCCACCCCAGCAGGCGGCGGAGCGACGGGCTCTGGTAGGTCATCACCCCGTCCAGGTCGAGGATGCAGGTGATGTCGTGCGCGTTCTCGATCAGGGCGCGGAAGCGCTCCTCGCGCTCCTGCAGCACGCGCTCGGCCCGCTTGCGGGCGGTGATGTCGCGCACGATGGCGATGGCGGTGCCGTCGGCCAGCGGGAGGAGCCTCGCCTCGTAGTCGCGCTCCCCCTCCGCCGTGGCTCGCGCCGCCTCGATGCACGTCACCTCGCCGACCGGGTGCCGCTCGCGGAAGTAGTCGTCCAGGGCGGGGAAGAGCGCGTCCTGGATCCGCTGCCCGAAGGCGCGGTACGCCTCGTCGCTCAGCCCCGCCTCGCGCCCGCCGCGGTGCTCCAGGATGGTCCCGTCGGCGTTCAGGCGGAAGTACAGGTCGGGGAGCGTTCGGAACACCCCCTCCAGCTCGCGGGTGCGCTGGATGAGCTGCTCCCGGGCCCCCTCCAGCTCCGCCAGTTTCCCCCGCAGCGCCGCGTTGGCGGCCTCGGCCTCGGCGGTGCGCTCGGCCACGCGCCGCTCCAGCTCCTCGTTGGCCCGGCGCAGCGCCGCCTCCGAGGCCTTGAGGGCGCGGATGTCGCGCGCCACCGTCACCAGCACGGGGCGGCCCTGCAGGCTGGTGGGCATCAGGAGGGTGTCCCAGACGATCTCCTCGCCCGAGCGGGTCACCGTCGCCCACTCGTAGCGCTGCGGCTCGCCCGCCGCGGCACGGCGCACGTACTCCGCGGCGCGCTCCGCGGTGTACGGCTCGCGCGGCGCGCTCATCCCCGTGATCCCGCGCTCGCGGATCTCGTCGATGGTGTAGCCGTGCAGCTCGCAGTTGGCGCGGTTGGTGTCCAGGATCTCGCCCGTGGCCTGGTCGTACACGCAGATGGCGTCGGCCGTGAGGTCGAAGATGGTGCGGTAGTCCGGCTGCGCGTCTGGCAGGGACGGGTCGGGGTGCGGCATGGGTCTGAGGAGCTGGATCGGGAGCACGGACGGAGGGAAGGCGGGTGGAGCGGGGACAAAGTAATCCCCGCGGCGACGGCGGAGCAACCGGACCCGGACCGGAAGCTAGCCGCCGCCCCCGCCGCCGGTATCGGTCGGTCGACCGATACCGTCCCGCGCCTCAGGAGCGCAGGAGCTGGCGCACCACCCCCAGGAGGGCCAGGGGGAGCTGGTCGGGGTGGATGAGGATCACGTGCCCGGTGCGGCCGAAGATGCGGGCCAGGTACGACGATCCCTTGCGGTCCACCGTCAGGCAGAATGGATAGACGCCCTGGGCGCGCGCCTCGGCGATGGCCTGCCGCGAGTCCTCCACCCCGTAGCGGCCGGAGTAGTCGTCCTCGTCGTTGGGCTTGCCGTCGGAGATGATGAGGAGGAGCTGGTGCCCCGTCCCCTGTCGGGCCAGGAGCGCCGCGGCGTGGCGGACGGCCGCGCCCATGCGGGTGTATCCCTCCGGCTGGAGCGCGGCGATCCGCTGCCGCACCCCCTCGCCGTTGCGCTCGTCGAAGTCCTTGATCGTCCGCATCCGTACGTGGTCGGCCCCCTTTCCGGAGAAGGTGAGCACCGCGTACCGGTCGCCGAGCGCGTCCAGCGCCTCGCTGGTCAGGAGGAGGGCGGTCTTCTCGATGTCGATGATGCGGGTGCCGTTCACCGGCTCGATGGTGGAGCCGCTGATGTCCACCAGCAGGCAGATGGACAGCTCGCGGCGCGCCGGGCGGACGGAGGCGTACAGCCGGTCGTCCACCGAGTGCCCGGTGCGCAGGTCCACCAGCGCCCGCACGCAGGCGGCCAGGTCCAGCTCGTCGCCGTCCTTCTGCTGGGTGAGGCGGAGGCGCCGCGCCCGCAGCCGCTCGAACTGCTCGCGCATCCGCCGCACCAGCGCCGCGTGCCCGGCCAGCACCGCCGCGGACCAGCTCCCGTCCCCCGCTACCGGCGCGGCCATGCGCACGGTCGCCCCCGGCCGCCGGTATGCGCCCGCTCGCCAGTCCCACTCCGGGTACGCGATCCCCTCCTGTCCCGCTCGCGCGTCCGGCGGGGGAGCGGTGCCGGCTACCGGCGCGTCGTCCACGATCTCCTCGTCCTGCGCGTCGGCCTCCGCCCGCGCCACTTCCGCGGCAGCGACAGGCTCCGCGGCCTCCCCGCCGGAGCCGGGGCCCACGACCTCCTTCCCCTCTGTGCTCTCCGCCACCGCCTGGTCCGAGCCGCCCTCGCGTTCCGGCGGGGCGCCCTGCTGCGGCTCTCCCTCCTCGTCGGGCATGGCGGTGCGCGCGGCGGAGCTCTTCACCCCCTTCGGGGCCGCGGGGCGCAGGTTGTCCGAAGGGCGCGGGGCGAGCTTCAGCCCCGGGCTCGCGTCGTCGCCCGCGCCCCGCACGGTCCCCCAGGCGTCCACCGCCGGGACCCCGCGGTAGCGCGCGTCCGAGGCGCGCAGCCGGGCCGCCGTCGCGCGCGCCCAGGCCAGGGAGTCGTCGGGGGTGCCATCAGCGGGAAGGTCGGGGAGCGGGGCGCCCGGGTCGAGCGCCAGGAGCCGGCGCACCAGCGCCTCCACCTCGCGCTCCGCCGGCGTCAGCGCGTCGGGCGGGGGGCGCCGGGCCAGGGCGGCAGCGCGCTCGGCGGCGAGGGTCGGGAGCACGCCGGGGACCGTCCGGGCGATGGCGCCGTCCACCGCGGCGCTCTCCGCCAGCAGGTACAGGTCGCGCTCCAGCCGGTCGCGCTCGCCGGGGACGAGCGCCGCGGTCCCCCGCGCGACGCGCTCCGCCTGCTCGATGGCGAGCAGCCGGTAGCGGGCGAGCGCCGCCGCCTCGCCTCCCGCGGCGTCCATCTCCGCGGGAAGGTGGACGCGCTCCGCGTCGCTCGCCGCCCCCGCGCCGTGCGGGCGGAGGTGGGGCGGGACGGGGCGGAAGGCGCGCCGCAGCCACCCGGGCGCGGGCTCCGGCTCCGCGGTCACGATGGGGATGCCGCGGCCGTACACCGCGGCCAGCAGCAGCTCCAGCCGCCGCCGCACGTCCTCGAGCCGCACCGTCGGGGGCGGCGGGGCGGCGCGCCCCCGCAGCGCGCCGGCCACCCGGGCGAGAAGTCCGTCCGCCATCCGCTACAGCGTCGCCGCGATCAGGTCCGAGATCGCCGCCAGCAGGTCGGGATCGTCGGTCAGCGGCCCCACCAGCCCCACCCGGCACGCCTCGGGGGCGGAGATCCCCCCCGCGATCAGGCGGGCGGTGGACACCAGGAGCCGCGTGCTGGGCGCCTCCGCCAGCCCCTGGTCGCGCAGGTTGCGGACGCGCCCCGCCAGCCGCACCAGCGCCGCCGCCGTGGCGCGGTCCACGCCCCCCTCGTGCGCGACGATCTCGGCCTCGCGCTCGGCGGGGGGGAAGTCGAACTCCAGCGCCACGAAGCGCTGCCGGGTGCTCGGCTTCAGGTCCTTGAGCGCGTGCTGGTACCCCGGGTTGTAGGAGATCACCAGCTGGAACCCAGGCGCCGCCTCGATCAACTCCCCCGTCTTGTCGATGGGGAGGAGCCGGCG
>JAFAYN010000366.1 GCA_019240375.1 Gemmatimonadota bacterium | reverse complement strand
AGCAGGAAGCCGCGCTGCGCGACCCCGCCTTCCTGGACCGGCTGGCCGCGGCGCACGTCCGGGGGATCGAGGCGTTCCTCCGGCAGCGGAGCGCGGCGGCACCCACGGGGGATACGCGCCCGTGACCGGTGCGTTCCCGTACTCTCGCACACAAGACGTACCATGAAAGCGATCGTCATCACCCGCTCCGGCGGCCCCGAGGTGCTGGAGCTGGCCGAGCGTCCCGTCCCCGAGCCCGGCCCGGGCGAGATCCGGGTGCGCGTGCACACCTCCGCGCTGAACCGCGCCGACCTGCTGCAGCGGCGCGGCGGCTACCCCGCCCCCCCGGGCGCCCCGCAGGACGTCCCCGGGCTGGAGTACGCGGGCGAGGTGGACGCCGTGGGCGAGGGGGCCGGGCTGTGGGCGGTGGGAAACCGGGTGATGGGGATCGTGGGCGGGGGCGGCCACGCCGAGTACGTGGTGGTCCACGAGCGCGAGGCCATCCGCATCCCGCAGGGGATGAGCTTCGAGGAGGCCGCCGCCGTCCCCGAGGCCTTCCTCACCGCGTACGACGCCCTGTTTCGCCGCCTGGAGGTGGAGGTGGGGGAGCGGGTGCTGATCCACGCGGTGGGGAGCGGGGTGGGGACCGCCGCGCTCCAGCTCGCCCGCGCCGCCGGAGCCATGACCATCGGTACCTCGCGGAGCGCGGCCAAGCTGCGCCGCGCCGAGGAGCTGGGGCTGGACGTGGGGATCGACACCTCCACCGAGGACATGGCCGAGGCCATCAACCAGGCCACCTACGGGAGCGGGGTGCACGCCGTGGTGGACCTGGTGGGCGGGAAGATGCTGGAAACCGCGCTGCGCGGGCTGGCGCTGGGGGGTCGGGTGGTGGTGGTGGGGACGGTGGGGGGCTCCAAGGCCGAGGTGGACCTGGGGCTCCTCCTGCGGCGGCGGATCCGCATCATCGGCACGGTGCTCCGCTCCCGCCCGCTGGAAGAGAAGATCGCCCTGGCCCGGGAGTTCTCCAAGACGGTGGTCCCCCTCCTTTCCTCCGGGCGGATCCGGCCGGTGCTGGACCGCACCTTCGGCTTCGGCGAGATCGTCGAGGCGCACCGGCTGATGGAAACCAACGACACGTTCGGGAAGATCGTCCTGAAGTGGTAATCCGAAGAGATCGATGATCAAGACCGTAGACATCTACCGCAAGCACTCCCCGCCCGACCCGTCCGTCCCCCGGCCGGTGCGCGTGTCGCAGGTCACCTTCGCCGACCTGGCCGAGCCGCACAGCATGAACGTGGCGGGGACGCTCTTCGGCGGCACCATCCTGGGGTTCATCGACCGGGCCGCCGCCTTCTGCGCCATGAAGCACGCCGGACGCCCGGTGGTGACCAAGAGCATGGACAGCGTGGAGTTCAACGAGCCCATCTACATCGGCGAGCTGGTGGTGGCCCACGCCTCCGTCAACTACACCGGCACCACCAGCATGGAGGTGGGGATCAAGGTGCTGGCCCAGAACCCGATTACCGGCGACGAGCGGCACACCAACACCTGCTACGCCACCTTCGTCGCGCTGGACGAGGAGGGGCACCCCACCCGGATCCCGCCCATCCTCCCCGAGACGGACGAGGAAAAGACGCGCTACGAGGCCGGCAAGCGCCGCCGCGACGAGCGCCTGGCCCGGCGCAGGCAGTAGCCCCGCCCTCCGGGAGGCGCGCGGCCCCATCGCCCCAACGGGACGGTGGGGCCGCGTGTACTTCACCGGATGAACGATCGGGCGGAGCGGGGAAAACGCCCGGCAGACCCCCCGGGAACCTTGTCCGCGCCGGGTGGTACACGTTCCTACGCAGACGCACCTCCGCCCGCGGCCCGGATCGCTTGACGAGGTGGAAACGGAGCACTATACTGTGCGCCCCTTGCACCGGCCCCGAAGGGCCCCGCTCTCCGCACCTCTCGACCAGGCGAATGATCCAGGCCACGCCGATGCAGCACAGCTGTCCCCCGGGTGCGGGGACCGGAACGCCGACCGCGCGCGACGTGGTTCGGCGGATGGGAGCCGGGCGGAAATAGGGGCGCTTCGCGGCGCACCCCTGATCCGCCCGGCCGTGTCGACGCGCCGGGCGGTTGTTTTTCCCGGCAGAAGTCTTGCAGGTGTTATCTGGTCCCAGGGATGGGACGTTCACGAAGGATCCGCCCTCGCGGGTTCACGGAACCAATAGATTACGAGCTATGGCTACGGCAGCACGCAAGACCAGACGGCGGAAGCGGCAGGCGCCCTCCCTCGAAGCGGGGTTCGGGGTCGCCGCCGAGGACCAGTCGAGCCTGGACCAGTACCTGAAGGAGGTCAGCACGCACCGCCTGCTGACCGGTCAGGAGGAGATCGAGCTGGGCCGGCGTGCGCAGGACGGCGACGAGGTCGCCATCCAGGAGCTCGTCCGTGCCAACCTCCGGTTCGTGATCTCGGTCGCCAAGAAGTACCAGAACCGCGGCGTCAGCCTTTCCGACCTGATCCAGGAAGGGAACGTGGGGCTGGTCACCGCGGCCCGGAAGTTCGACCCGGACCAGGGGGTGAAGTTCATCTCCTACGCGGTGTGGTGGATCCGGCAGGCCATCCTGTCGGCGCTCGCCAACCAGGGGCGCGCCGTGCGCGTTCCCCTGAACCGCGCCTCGGACCTGGCCAAGATCTTCCGCGAGCGGGAGCGGCTCAAGCAGGAGCTTCGCCGCGACCCCACTCCGCAGGAATTGTCGGAGGCCACCGGGCTCTCGCCGGAGATCGTGGAAAGCCTGCAGACGCTGAACGCCGCGGAGATCCGTCTCGACGCGCCGATCGGCGACTCCGAGGACTCGCAGCTGATGGAGCGCTTCATCTCGGAAGAGGCGATCGTCACCGAGGACGAGGTGGAGGAGCGCCTCCTCAGCGAGCGGATCGACAAGGCGCTCGACACCCTGCAGCCGCGCGACGCCAAGGTCCTCAAGCTGTACTTCGGGCTGGAGGGCGGGCGCGAGCACACGCTGGAGGAGATCGGCGACATCCTGGGGGTGACGCGCGAGCGTATCCGCCAGCTCCGCGACCGGGCGCTCAAGCGCCTGCGCGAGGGGGAGATGGGCGACGCGCTGGCCTCGTTCGCGGCGGCATGACCCACCCGCTCGCACATTCCTGGAGAGCACCCTCCCCTCGGGGGGGGTGCTCTTTCCTTTCCCCCCGCCCCGCCGCGCGCGCATGACCGGCACCGTGCTCCGCGCCCAGGGCGGCGTGTACGAGGTGGAAACGGCCGACGGGGTGGTGGAGGCCACCCTGCGCGGGCGCGTCAAGCGCGAGGAGCGCTCCGGCGACCGGGTGGTGGTCGGCGACTCGGTGGAGGTGGAGCCGGCCGGCGCGGGGTGGACCATCGAGCGGGTGCACGAGCGGCGCACGGAGCTGGTGCGCCGCGCCCCGGGCAAGGCCCCGCGCGCCAAGGTGATCGTCGCCAACGTGGACCAGGTGCTGATCGTCTTCGCGGCGGCCAACCCCACCCCACACCTGCGCATGCTCGACCGCTTCCTGGTGATCTGCGAGTCGAGCGGGCTGGAGCCGCGCATCGTGGTCAACAAGGTGGACCGGGTGGCCCCCGGCGAGGCGCAGGCGCTCTTCGCGCCGTACGAGCGGGCCGGGTACCCGGTGCTGTACACGGCCGCCAAGCAGGGCGTGGGGGTGGACGAGCTGCGGGGGATCATCTGCGGACGGACCTCCGCGCTCACCGGCCCGTCGGGCGTCGGCAAGTCGAGCCTGCTCAACGCGGTGCAGCCGGGGCTGGGGCTCCGGGTGGCGGCCATCAGCGAGGCGGTGAACAAGGGGCGGCACACCACCGTCACCGCGCAGCTCCTCCCGCTGGAGTGCGGCGGGTACGTGGCCGATACTCCCGGCCTGAGGGAGCTGGGGCTGTGGGGGGTGGACCCGGACGAGCTGGACACCTACTTTCCCGAGTTCGAGCCGCACCTGGGCACCTGCCGCTACACCAGCTCCTGTACCCACACCCACGAGCCGGGGTGCTCCGTCCGCGCCGCCGTGGACGCGGGCGAGGTCGACGCCGGGCGCTACGAGAGCTACCGGCGGATGTGGTCCGGCGAGGACGAGGAGTGGGGCACGTAAAGAGGATGTGACGCGGAGCCGGGCCCGGTCGTCATGCCCCTGCTCGTCATCTGTTCCCGGGCGCGCGAG
>JAFAYN010000062.1 GCA_019240375.1 Gemmatimonadota bacterium | reverse complement strand
TTTGGTGCCGCTCCGACCGTGAACCCCCAGGCGCCACCACTCACCGCCATGAGCTCCCGGCTCCCGTAGTCCCGCGGGCCCCCGAGCCCGCGCAGTCGGTCCCCTGCCGTAGCACCACACCACGATAGGCCCTCGCGCCCGACGGAGGTGAGCGCCCGCCCCGGCGCCCTCCCCGTCGCGATCCCGTTCCGGAGATCCCCATGGATGTAGCCACCGAAGCGAGTCCCGCCGCGACGCTCGCGGTCGAGCCCCCGCCGAGCCTCCCCGTGACCAAGGTCATCGTGGCCGTGCACGGCATCGGCGACCAGCAGAGCTACGCCACCATCCAGGCCGTAGTCAACCAGTTCTGCGGCTACTACCACCACCCGGCGGCCATCCCCCTGGGGAACTTCCACACCGGCCAGGCGGCGTTCTCCGTCCAGCCTCCGTACCCCCCGGACCCGTTCAACCGCTTCGCGTTCGCGGAGGTCTACTGGGCCGGGATCCCGCGCTCGCTGGTGGAAGAGAAGCACACGGTGGAGGAGGCCAAGAAGTGGGCGCGCACCATCGTCGAGCGGCTCCAGCTGCGCCGGCGCCTGGAGAACCCGCAGGGCGACGGCCGGGAAGCGGACTTCCGCCTGATCAACCAGGTGCTCGTCGAGATGATCGACACGATCGCCGTCCTCGATCGGCTCTGCTACCTGGCCGACAAGGCCGGCGTCTTCAAGTTCGACCTCCGGAAGCTGCTGGAGGACTACCTGGGCGACGTGCAGATCGTGACCGAGTTCGGGAAGGAGCGCGCCGACATCCTGGAAAAGTTCGACGCGGTGATGGACGGGGTGCACGCCGAGTTTCCCGACGCCGAGATCTACGTCGTGGCGCACAGCGAGGGGACGGTGGTCTCGTTCCTGGGGCTGATCCGGGCCTTCCGCGAGGAGACTCTCCCCAGGTGGGCGGAGCGGGTGCGGGGGTTCATGACGCTGGGCTCCCCCATCGACAAGCACCTGGTGCTCTGGCCGGAGCTCTTCGACCGGTCGCCGCCGGCCTCGCTCCCGTCCGCGCCGATCGAGTGGCGCAACTACTACGACTACGGCGACCCGGTCGGCTTCGCGCTGGACGAGGCGCGCGGGTGGCTCGACCAGTGCGGGTGGAAGCGCGTGTTCAACTTCACCGACGCCCCGGGGCACGACAACGGGTTCGCGCGCTACCCCTTCCCCGGCAAGGCGCACGTGGACTACTGGACCGACCGGGCGGTCTTCGGCCACTTCATCGAGACGGTGGTCGGAGAGCGGCCCCCCGAGCCGGCCGGGAAACCGGCGGAAAGCTTCGGCTCGCCCCCGGCCAGCATCCGGTGGAACCAGTGGATCAGCTACCTGGTCCCCTACGCGGGGGTCGCCGCGCTGCTCTGCGTCGCGGCCTATGTCCTGTTCAAGGCCGTGACCGCCGCCGTCGACCCGAAGCACGCCGACACCATGAGCGTGGGGACGATCGCGCGGAGCGTGATGGGGCTCGGGGCGCTGTTGTTCGGGACCACGGTCATGGCGCGGGTCCCCCGCCTCACCCTCAGCGTCGGCTGGAGGGTGAGCGGCATCGCCGTCGGTCTGCTGTCCATCGGCGCGTACCTCTGGAGCGTGTGGGGCGGAGAGCGCAGGCCGCTGCTGCTGGGCGTCTGGGCCTCCCACGGCGAGATCACGGCCGCCGTGGCCGTGGTGCTGGGGATCGCTGTCCTCGTGCTGAGCACCATCAAGGCGTCCTGGGGGCTGCGGCCGATGATCGTCCTGGGAGGGCTTGCGGTGGCGGGGATCGTGGCGTATCACCTCTCGGTGGCGAAGCAGGCCGGGGAGATCGGGCCCCTCTGGCCGGTGCTGATCGCCACCGCGGCCTTCCTGTACCTCTGGTGGCTGGCGGCGCTGCTCTTCGACCTGGTCTTCGTCTGGCACGTCTACATCCGCCATGCGAAGGTGCTCCAGCGGCTCAACGAGATGATCGGGGCACGAAAGACGGGCGCCACCCCGTAGGCGGCGCACCGGACCCTTCCCCTCGAGCACGGACCCGTGGCAAAGACCTTCGATTCGATCACCCCGGAGCTGCGCGCCTTCATCGAGGCCCAGCCGCTCTTCTTCGTCGCGACGGCGCCGCTCTCGGCCGGGGGGCACGTGAACCTGTCGCCCAAGGGGTACGACACGCTCCGGGTGCTCGACGCCAACCGGGTGGCGTACCTGGACCTGACCGGGAGCGGCAACGAGACCTCGGCGCACCTGCTGGAGAACGGACGCGTCACCTTCATGTTCTGCGCGTTCGACGGGGCGCCGAAGATCGTCCGCCTGTACGGCCGCGGGCGCACGGTGCTCCCGGGGGACGAGGGGTGGGACGAGCTGCGGGCGCTCTTCCCCGACTTCCCCGGGATCCGGCAGGTCATCATCGCCGACGTCACCTGGGTGCAGACCTCGTGCGGCTACGCCGTCCCCCGCATGGAGCTGGTGGAGGAGCGCCCCACGCTGATCCGCTGGGCCGAGGCGCACGGCGAGGAAGCGCTGGCGCAGGCCCGGCAGGAGAAGAACGCCGCCAGCATCGACGGCCTCCCCGCGCCGCTCGCTTCGCCCGGACCCCACGGCCGGTCCCTCGACCGGCTCCAGCGGACATCGACATGAAGAAGCGGAACCGTGCCGCGGCTGGCGTCGTCGTGGCGATCTGCGTATTTCTCGGGGCAGGCTTCCCGGCGCATGCGCAGACCCGCGCGCCGGCCCCGGACACGACCCACAGGGAGAATGCGGTGACCAATCGTGCGAGCGGTACCTTCGAGGTGAAGATCACTCCCCAGGCGACGGACGAGCATGCCGAGGGGACGCCCCTGGGCCGGATGTCGCTCGACAAGCGGTACCACGGCGACCTTGAGGCCACCAGCCGGGGCGAGATGCTGACCGCGGTCACCCGCGTCCAGGGCTCCGCCGGCTACGTCGCCGTGGAGCGGGTGGAGGGGACGCTGCAGGGCCGCCGCGGCACCTTCGTGCTCCAGCACAGCGGCACCATGGCGCGCGGCGCGCAGCGGCTGACCGTGGCCGTGGTGCCGGACTCCGGAACGGGGGAGCTGGCCGGGCTGGCGGGGACGCTGACCATCGAGATCGCCGACGGAAAGCACTCGTACGTCCTCGACTACACGATCGGCGGCGCTCCCTGACCCCGACGACCCGGCGCCCGCGTCCACGGACGCGGGCGCCGTCCCCCTCCCCAGGAGCCCCGATGGAATCCCACCGCCCCTTCGTCATCGGCATTCCGCTCTACCCCGGCGTGGACCTGCTGGACGTGGCCGCGCCGTACGAGATCTTCTCCTGGATGGCCGACCAGTGCAAGGCGACCCGGACCTTCGAGGTCCACACCCTGGCCGGCACCCTCGACCCCGTCCCCACCCGGGACCGGCTCTCGCTCGTCCCGCAGCGGTGCTTCGACGAGGTCCGCCACCTGGACCTGCTCTGGGTGCCCGGCGGTGATCCCGATGCGCT
>JAFAYN010000039.1 GCA_019240375.1 Gemmatimonadota bacterium | reverse complement strand
GGCCGACTGGCTCTTCCCCGTTTCCAAGATCTGGCCCACCCTGTTCGTGATCCACTTCGGGCTGGCGGGCGTCGGGACGTACCTGCTCACCCGCGAGATGGGGGCGCGGCGCTGGGTGGCGTTCGTCGGCGGGCTGATGTTCCAGTTCACCGGGCTGATGATGTCGTGGGTGCTGGCCGGGCAGGAGGGGCGCATCATCGTGGCGGCGCTGACGCCGCTGATCTTCTTCTTCCTGCACCGGGGGATCCGCACCGGGGCGCTGGCTCCCTTCGCGGGGGCGGCGGCGGCGATCGGTTTCGCGCTGCTGACCTTCCAGATCCAGAGCTCGTACTACATGCTCCTGGCGGCGTTCATCTGGAGCGTCTTCCTCCTCTGGCACCTGGGGCTCTTCCGCGACCGGCGGGCGCTGACGCGGGTGGTGCTGCTGGGGGTGGGGGCGGTGGCGTTCGGGTTCGCGCTGGCATCGGTCAACTTCCTCCCCTTCTCCAGCTACGTGGCCGAGTCGCCGCGCGGGATGGCCGGGGGGCGCGGCTACGAGTACTCCACCTCGTACTCCATGCCCCCGGGCGAGATCAGCGCGCTGGCGGTCCCGGAGTACGAGGGGTACCTGGACACTTACCACGGGAGCAACCCCTTCAAGCTGCACGTGGAGTACGTCGGCGCCACGGTGATCCTCCTCGTCGCGCTCGGCTTCTACTACTCGCGCCGCAACCGCTACTGGTGGCTCTTCCTGGGGCTGACGCTCTTCGCGCTCTCCCTGTCGTTCGGCGGCAACACGCCGCTCTACCGGCTGTACTACGAGCTGCTCCCGGGGACCAAGAAGTTCCGGGCCCCGGCGATCTCCTTCTTCCTGGTGTCCTTGTCGCTGGCGGCCATGGCGACGCTGACGCTGGAGGCCATCGCCGCGCGCCTGGACGAGCGGCGCGCGGCCACCGCCCGCACGGTCCGCGGCGTGGCCGAAGGGCCGGGGCTTCCCAGCAGCGGGACGGCCGGGATGATCCTGGGCGCGGTGGTGCTGGTGGGGCTCCTTCTCGGGGCGATGTCGGGGTCCGGTGCCCCGGCCGACGCGCCGCCCGTGGGGGCGGCCGCCTACCGCTTCGCCTTCTTCGCCGTGGCGGTGGCGGCCGTGCTCTGGTTCTGGATCCGCGGCGCGCTGGGGAGCTGGCCGGTGCTGGCGCTCCTGGGGCTGATGACCGTGGGCGACCTGTGGATCGTCGACCGCAAGTTCTTCCAGACCGTCCCGCCCCCGGACGAGATGTTCGCGCGGGACGACGTGGTGGACTTCCTCCAGTCGCAGCCGCAGCCCAATCGCACCTGGATCCTCCCCCTCCCTGCCGGCTCGGTGTACCGGGGGCAGCCGGGGAACTACCTGATGGGCTTCCACCTCGACCAGGCGGGCGGCGAGCACGGCAACCAGCTCCAGCGCTACAACGAGCTGGTCGGCACCAGCACGGAAACGCTGGTGGACTGGCACAACTTCTTTTCCAACCCGCGCGTCGTCGACACCCCGCAGGGGCAGGCGGTTGCCTTCGACGGGGTGCCGGCCATCCTGGACGCTGCCAACATCCGCTACGTGGTTAGCATGGTCCCCATCGACCACCCGGGGTTCCGGGAGGTGCACCGGGGGACGGCGCTGGTCTACGAGAACACCGCCGCCCTCCCCCGCGCCTACCTGGCCGGGCGGGTGGTGACCACCGACCGGCCGGACGGGGCGCTGCAGGTGATGTCGCAGCCGAACTTCGACCCGCGCACCACCGCCGTGGTGAGCGGCCCGCCGGTGCAGCTCCCCGCCACCCCGCTGGCCGGTGACGCCCGGGTGACCGAGTACACCCCCGACCGGGTGGCGGTGACGACCCGCGCCAGCCGCCAGGCGCTGCTGGTGCTGGCGGACAACTACTACGAGGCGTGGACCGCCGAGGTGGACGGCCGCCCCGCCCCGGTCCTGCGGACCGACCACACCTTCCGCGGGGTGGTGGTCCCGGCCGGCGAGCACCGGGTGGTGTTCGCCTTCCACCCGGCAGCCGTGTACACGGGGATGTGGATCTACCTGGCGGGGATGGGGCTCCTGCTGGCCTACGGGATCTACCTGCTCGCGACGTACCTGCGCAGGCGGCGGAGCCCGGCGCCCGAATGACGCTCCGCCCCGGGCTGCGGCGGCTCCTGACCGCCGCTCTGGTCGCCGCAGCCCTCTTCTTCCTCGGCCGCACGATCCTTCGCAACGCGGACCAGCTGAGGAGCTTCCGGTGGGAGGTGCGACCGGGGCTCCTCGTGCTTTCGGTGGTGCTCCTGGCGCTGGTGCTGCTCTGGGGGGTGGTGGTGTGGCAGCTCCTCCTGCGGAAGTGCGGGGTGCGCGTCCCCTTCCTGGCGCTGGCGCGGGCCTGGTTCCTGTCCAACCTGAGCCGCTACATCCCCGGCGTGGTGTGGCAGTTCGTCAGCCTGGCGCAGCTGGGGCCCACCTTCGGGCTGACGCCCGCGGTCACGGTGACCTCGCTCCTGGTGCAGATGGGCTTTCTGCTCCTGTCCGCGGGAGCGGTGGGGGTCTGGCTCCTCCCCGCCCCGCTCGCCGGCCCCCTCGCGCCGGTGCTCCCGGTGCTCCGCTGGCTCACGCCGGCCGCCCTGCTGCTGGTGCACCCCCGCGTGATCCGGAGCGGGCTGGGG
>JAFAYN010000018.1 GCA_019240375.1 Gemmatimonadota bacterium | reverse complement strand
ACGAGCGGGCGGTGGACGCGCTCTTCGCGCGGCTGGACCGGCTGGAGGAGCGGCTGGCGACGCGGCGGTACCTGGTGGGAGGGCAGCTCACCGAGGCCGACGTCCGCCTCTTCACCACGCTGGCGCGCTTCGACGCGGTGTACGTGGGGCACTTCAGGTGCAACCTGCGCCGGCTGGTGGACTACCCCAACCTGTGGGGGTACGCCCGCGACCTGTACCAGCGCCCCGCCTTCGGTGAAACGGTGAACCTGGACCACATCAAGCGCCACTACTACATGACGCACGACCAGCTCAACCCCACCCGCATCGTGCCCAAGGGTCCCCTGGTGGACTGGACGGCGCCGCACGACCGGGCGCGCCTGCCGTGACGGGCGCCACCGGCGAGGGCGGGGTGCGGATCCGGGACGCGCGCGCCGACGAGCGCGAGGCGATCCGCGAGCTGACCATGCGGGCCTACTCGCAGTACGCGACCATCATGGCGCCGACCGCGTGGGCCGGGCTGCGGGAGGCGCTGGTCGCGGCGCTCGCCCTGGAAGGGGGCGCGGAGCGGATCGTGGCGGAGCGGGACGGGCGGCTGGTGGGGAGCGTGATGCTGTACCCGCCCGAGACGGATGCGTACGGCGGGCTGGCGGCGGAGGCCACATGGCCCGAGCTGCGGCTGCTGGCGGTGGACCCGGAGGCGCGCGGGCTGGGGGTGGGAGCGGCGCTTGTGGACGAGTGCGTGCGGCGGGCGCGGGCGTCCGGGGCCTCGGCGCTGGGGCTGCACACCTCGCGGAGCATGGAGGCGGCGATCCGGATGTACGAGCGGCTGGGGTTCGTCCGCGCCCCCGAGCACGACTTCCACCCTGAGGGCGCCGAAGTGGTGTGGGGGTACCGGCTGGACCTGGACGACGCGCCTACGAGCCGAAGCGTGTCCTGAACGCCTCGCCGTACGGGGCCGTGGGGGTGCCGTCGTAGCTGCGGATCAGGTCCATCGGCGAGTTCCAGGTGTCCCACACCCAGGCCAGGTAGCTCCCCTGCCGGGCATCCATCCAATCCATCAGCGAGGTCACGAAGGCGCTCCCCCGGTCGTCCTCGCCCAGCTCGCTGAGCACCAGCGGCACCTGCTGCGCGACGGGCGCCGCCTCCGCGTCCCAGCACGCCCGGGTGCTGCACCGGCTGAAGTTGTACACGTGCCAGGCCGCGGCCAGGTTGCCGAGCGGGTCGGTGGGGCGGTTCGCCAGCCACCCGGTGAGGCGGGCCGCGTACTGCACCCCTCCCAGCAGGATCACGTTGGTGGCGCCGGTCCCGCGCACCGCGCTCACCAGCTCCTGCATCCCCGCCACGGTGTAGCCCACCCCGCGGCAGCTCCCCCCGTCGCGCAAGCAGCGCCACGCCTCGGGCGTGTCCTCGTTCCCGTCCGGGAAGGGCTCGTTGAAGAGGTCGAACACCACCGCGTCGTTCCCCCGGAACGTGGTGGCGACCTGGCGCCAGAACTCCGGGGAGTGGTCGCGGTCCGGCATCGGCTGCTGGCCGGTGGCCTGCGCGCCGCCGGGCGCGGCCCAGTGCAGTTCCAGCACCGCCACCAGGCCGCTCCGGTTGAGCAGCGCCACGTAGTCGGTGATCGCCTTCCGGTAGACGGCGCCGGAGTAGGCGGCCGGCACCCCGTTGATCCCCAGCCAGCAGCTCTCGTTGAGCGGGATCCGTACCGCGTTGGCCTTCCAGGCGGCGATCGCGCGCACCGAGGCGGAGTCGGAGGGACCGTCGAAGATCCCGAAGTTCTGCACGCAGGCGTACTCCGTCCCCGAGCGGTTCACCCCGCGCAGGCGGAGCGGCTTCCCCGCCCCGTCCACGAACCCGTTCCCCCGCACGTGCACGGTGGGCGCGGCGGACATCGTGGGGGTGGTCGGAGTGGTGGGCGTGGTCCCTCCGTCCACGGGACCGCAGCAGCACCCGCCCAGCACGGCGAGCGTCAGCAGAGCGACGAGCTTCTTCACGCTTCGACGTCGATCACGGTGTGCTCCGCGGCCGACCAGCGCGCCGCTTCGATGACCTCCAGCCCGGCGACCGCGTCCCGCGGGTCCACCGGCGGCGGGCCACCCTCGCGCAGCGCCCGGGCCACCCCCGCGTAATACTCCTCGTAGGCGCCCCGCTCGGTCGGCACCGGGGTCCAGGCGTCGTCCGCACCCACCCTCCCCCACCGCTCGGCCGGCTCCTCGCCCCACCCCGGGTCGCCGGGGCGCACCCCGTCGCGCAGCGCCTGCTCCTGCACGTCCAGCCCACCCTTGAGGTAGGCCGCGCGCGTCCCCAGCACGCGCATCCGCGTCCCGTGCTCGGCGGCGGTGGCGCTCATCCACAGGTGCGACCGCACCCCGGAGGCGTGCTCCAGCGCCAGGAAGGCCTCGTCGTCCACCGCCACCCCGGGGCGGCGCCGCTCCACCTCGGCGTACACCCGGCGCACCGGACCGAACAGCACCCGCGCCTGGTCGACCAGGTGGCTCCCCAGGTCGTACAGCGTCCCGCCGGCCTCGGCGGGGTCGCCGCTCTCGCGCCACCCCTGCTTGGGCGTGGGGCGCCACCGCTCGAAGCGCGACTCGAAGCGGAACACCTCCCCCAGCGCGCCCCCGGCCAGGAGGCGGCGCACCGTCAGGAAGTCGCCGTCCCAGCGGCGGTTCTGGAAGACGGACAGGAGGAGCCCCCGGCGCTCCGCCTCGTCCACCAGGGCGCGCCCCTCGGCGGCGGTGGCGGCGAGCGGCTTGTCCACCACCACGGCGAGCCCCGCCTCCAGCGCGGCGCGGGCGAGCGGGACGTGCGTCCGGTTGGGGGAGGC
>JAFAYN010000162.1 GCA_019240375.1 Gemmatimonadota bacterium | reverse complement strand
GGACCGCGATTTGTGCCAGGTCCCCGCTCCGCTCGGCGATCTCGATTCCCCGGTCGAAGTACAGCTCCGCCTCCATCCACTCTCGCAGGTCGGAGCACACGAGACCCAGGTTGTTGTAGATCGCCAGCTCGTTGCGCTTGCTCCCGGAGCGAACGCAGGACCCAATACTTTCCAGGTAATGGATGCGCGCTTCGCGCAGCTTGCCCTGGATGTTCGCGAGTACCCCCAGGTTCTGGCAAACGAGCCCCACCAGCTCGTCGTCCCCGACGTCCATCGCCAACTGAAGGGTGTGCTCGAACAGCAGTTCCGCGTCCGCCCAGTTCCCTTCCGAGAAGCGGGTGATTCCCAGCACGTTCACCGCTCGCGCGGCCTCCTGCATCAAACCGTGCCGCTCGGCGATCTCGCGGCTCAGGTCGGCCAGCTCGGCGGCTTCCTCATAGCGCCCCTGCTCACGGCGGACACGGGCCTGGCCGCGTAGCGCGTTGACCGCCTGTACGGGCTCTCCATCGCCCAGGGAGGACCGGAAGAGCCGCGCGTACAGTTGCGCGGACGCGTCCCAGTGCCCGAGGCGTTCCTCTCGCGCGGCCTCCTCGCTCAGCTCGGCGAGGGAGGAAGTGGAAGTGAGGGTAGGGGTCAAAGTCCGGTACGCTCCCCTTCGGCGGAAAGGGCGTAGTCCACCGGGAGCCGCAGGATGAAGGTGGACCCCTCCCCGAGCGTGCTTTCCACCAGCAGGTCGCCCCCCAGCAGGCGCGCCAGCTTGCGCGAGATCGGCAGCCCCAGCCCCGTCCCGCCCCGCGCGGTGGCGCCCGACACCTGCTCGAACTCGTGGAAGATCCTCTCCCGGTTCTCCGCGGCGATCCCGGGGCCGGTGTCCGTCACCCGGATCTCCAGCGCGCGGGCGGCCTCCTCCGCGCCCTCCTCCGGCTCCGGGTGCCACCCGTCCTCGGCGGCCGGGGCGTCGCCGACGGCCACCGTGATCTCGCCGCGGTCGGTAAACTTTACCGCGTTGGAGAAGAGATTGACGAGGATCTGGCGGACCCGGTCCGCGTCCGTGCTGAGCGAGGGGAGGGAGTCGAGCGGGGGGAGGACGATACGCAGCCCCTTCTGCTCGGCCTGAAGCTGGGTGGTGGAAAGGGCGTCCTCCACGATCTCGCGGAGGGGGACGGGGCGGATCATAAGCTCCATCTTCCCCGCCTCGATCTTGGACAGGTCCAGCACGTCGTTGACCAGCGCCAGGAGGTTCTGCGTGGCCCGGTGGGCGCGGTCCAGCATGCTCCGCTGCGCGGGGGGGACCTCCCCCACCACTCCGTCCAGCAGCAGGCTGTGGTACCCCAGGATGGCGTTCAGCGGGGTGCGCAGCTCGTGGCTCATCGAGGCGAAGAAGCGCTCCTTGGCCTGCGAGCTCCAGCGTAGCTCCTCGTACGCGCGCTCCAGCTCCCGCGAGCGGTCGGCGATCTGCTGGTGCAGTCGGGCGTTGCTGATGGCCACCGCCGCGTGCCCGGCCAGCGTCAGCGCCAGGCGGGTGTCGCGCGCGGCGAGCGGGTAGAGGCGCCGGTAGCCGATGACCAGCGCGCCGAAGGTTTCCCCGAAGAGCGAGAGGGGGACGCCCAGCCCCACGCACATCCCCTCGGTGGCGTGCAGCGGGAAGTCGTCCACCTGGAAGGCGTCGCCCCCGGTCCCCACCGAGAGCGGCTTCCCCGCCTCCACCACCCGGGAGGCGAAGGGGTCCTCCTCGGGGTGGGGGACGCGGAGCCCCACGGCGGCCGCGGTGCGGATGTGCCCGTCCGAGCTGGTGTGGACGGTGACGTAGTGGGCACCCAGGAGGGTGCGGGTGAAGCGCGCCACCAGCGTCAGCACCTCGTCGGGGTCGAGCGTGCGGTTGGCGGCCAGCCCCAGCACGTGCAGCGCCTCGCTCTCCTCGGCTCGCAGGCGCAGCGTGTCGCGCTCCTCCTCGGCGTGGCGCAGCCGCCGCTCCCGCTCCGCGACCCGGTCCAGCGCGGCGGCCACCCGCTCCCACGCGCCCGCGTCCTCCCCGAAGGCGCGGCTCTCCCCCACCAGCACCAGGGTGCCGTTGCCGCGCAGAGGGAGGAAGAGCGCCTCCTCTCCCGGGGAACAGGGACGGATCTCCGGCGCCACCACGGCCCGCGCCGTACGGGCCAGCGCCGACCGGCGCTCCGCTCCCGCGAGCCAGGCGTGCCACACCTCGTCGCCGTCCGGCCCGATCCAGACGGCGGAGCGGAGCGGGAGGCGGGGGGCGAGCGCTTCCGTCAGCGCTCGGAAGGCCGCGGACGGATCTTCGCTTTCGTGGATTTGGACGACGGCGTCCAGAAGGTCCATGGCGGGAGCAGGAGGACTGGATACGGTGGGGGACCGATG
>JAFAYN010000161.1 GCA_019240375.1 Gemmatimonadota bacterium | reverse complement strand
GCCCCTCGATCACCCCGTCGGTCACCTCCTCGCCGCGGTGCGCGGGGAGGCAGTGCAAAAAGATGGCGCGCTCCGAGGCGGTGTCCATCATCTCCTCGCTCACGCAGTACCCGGCGAAGTCGCGCATCCGCTTCTGCGTCTCCTCCTCCTGCCCCATCGAGGTCCAGACGTCGGTGTTCACCACGTCGGCCCCGGCCACCGCCTCGCGCGGGTCGGTGGTCAGCACGATGTTGGCGGCACCGCGGGCGCGCTCCAGGATGGTGGCGTCCGGCCGGTACCCCTCGGGGCAGGCCAGGCGCAGCTCGAAGCCCAGCCGGTAGGCGGCGTTCAGCCACGAGTTGGCCATGTTGTTCCCGTCGCCCACCCACGCCACCTTCACGCTGCTCAGGTCCGGCCCGAAGTTCTCGCGGATGGTCTGCAGGTCGGCCATGATCTGGCACGGGTGCAGCAGGTCGGTGAGCCCGTTGATGACCGGGACCGAGCCCCACTGCGCCAGCTCCTCGGGGTCGCTCTGGGCGAAGGTGCGGATCATGATCCCGTCCACGAAGCGCGACAGGACGCGCGCCGTGTCGCGGATCGGCTCGCCGCGCCCGATCTGGATGTCGCGCGAGGAAAGGAAGAGCGCGTGCCCGCCGAGCTGGTACGTCCCGACCTCGAAGGAGACCCGCGTGCGGGTGGAGCTCTTGGTGAAGATCATGGCCAGCGTCTTCCCCGCGAGCGGCTTCTCGGTGTACTCCCCGCTCTTCATGCGGGCGGCCAGGTCGAGCGTCTCGTACAGTTCCTCCCGGGTGAAGTCCGGGATGGCGAGGAAGTGGCGCGCGCGGTTCTGGGACACTGCGTTCTGGGACATCGCGGATCGCGGCTGGAGTGGCGGTTGCACGGGGCGCCCGGCGGGCGCGCCGCAAGATAGCACCCGCCGCGGCGCCCGACCACACCTGCGCACGCGCCCGGGACCCTTCCCGCCCGCGGGGGAGTAGACTATCATGAACGTCCGGTTCCCTTCCCACGGCTTCACCCAGGGACTTCATGAAGCGCTTCCTCCCCCTCGCCCTGCTCGCGGCGTCGCTGGCCGGGTGCGACCTGTTCACCGGCCCCGACGACAAGATCAGCGTGCCGAGTGTCGGCAAGCTGCTGACCTTCAACGTCAACCACGAGAGCACCTGCGACAGCCCCGTCTTCCGCACCGGGCGGGTGGCGGCGGTGACGCAGCACGCCATCGTGGTGGCCGACACCGCGAACCCGGCCAACGGCTTCACGGACGCGGACTACCAGGGGTTCGGGGAGGCGTTCGACAACCTGGTGTGGCCGGTGGACACCGGCACCTTCGGGGAGCCGACCGACATCGACCACAACGGGCGGGTGGTCATCTTCTTCACCCGCTACGTGAACGACCTGACCCCGCAGGGCGCCGGCTTCTTCTACGGCGGGTTCACCTTCTCGCGCGACCTGTTCCCCCAGAAGGGGACCAAGGAGCTGGGCGAGTGCACGGCGAGCAACGAGGCCGAGATGTTCTACATGCTCGTCCCGGACCCGGCCCGCGGCGGCCCCTTCTCGCTCAGCGAGGTGCGGCGCACCACGGTGGGGACGCTTGCGCACGAGTTCCAGCACCTGATCAACGCGGCGCGCCGGCTGTACGTCCTCAAGGCGGGCGACAACTGGGAGGAGGTGGTCTGGCTGAACGAGGGGCTGAGCCACGTCGCCGAGGAGCTGACCTTCTACCGGGCCAGCGGGCTGACGCCGAAGCAGGACATCGACGTCGCGAAGATCGTCGCGGCGCCCGGCGGATCGGCGGCCGAGCTGTCGTACCAGCGCTCCAACTTTACCCGCCTGCAGAGCTTCTACGGCGAGCCCGAGGCCAACTCCCCGTACGACACCGACGACGACCTGGCCACGCGCGGCGCGATCTGGCAGTTCCTCCGCTACGAGGGGGACCGCCGCCCCGACGACCAGGCGTTCTTCAACGGGCTGGCGAACTCCAAGGTGCGGGGGATGGAGAACCTGCAGGCCGCGATGGGCTCCGACCCGATCCCGGCGTTCCGCGACTGGGCGGTGTCCATCTACACCGACAACGCGGTGCAGACGAGCGACTCCCGCTTCGCCCAGCCCAGCTGGAACTTCCGCTCGGTGCTGGCAGCGATCCGCGGGGGAACCTTCTTCCTGAAGACGCGGCAGCTCGCGGGCGGCGCCACCCGGCTCACCCTGCACGCCGGCGGGACCGCCTTCCTGCGCTTCGGCGTCGCCGCGGGAGCGCGGGCGGACATCACCCTTTCCACCGGCTCGGGCGCGGCGTGCCAGACGGTGGCGCTGCAGGTGGGGCAGGTGTTCACCGCCAACCCCGGCGAGGGGACCCACCTGTGCGTGGACGGCGGGACGGGCGGCGGGGAGTACACGCTGGTCCCCTTCTACGGGGCGCGCACCTCCGACGACCAGCTCCCCCTCACGGTGACGTCGACCGGGGTGCAGATCGCCGCCGGCCCGCCCAGCCCGGACCGGGTCCCCTTCGCCTCGGCCGCGCCGGCGCTGCAGACGACGCCGACGTTCCGCCAGAGCACGCAGCTGGAGATGCAGCTGCGGGACCGTGAGCGGCGCGAGCTGACCCCGCTGATCCGCGACCGGGGCACGGCCAGCCACGCGCAGGCGGCCGCCACCGCCGCTCCGTCCGACCTGTACGTCTCGGTGGTGCGTACGAAGTAGCCGGGCCGTAGACGTACGAAAGGCGAGGCCCCCGGAGCGACCGTGCTCCGGGGGCCTCGCCGCATTTCACCGCCGGGGCTTCACGTCCCAACGTACTTGAGCCCGCTCCCGGTGTTGAACAGGACCACCTGGTCGTCCGGGCCCAGGACGCCCCGCTCGCGCAGGAGGGGGACGGCGGCGGCGGTGGCGGCGCCCTCGGGGGCGCAGAAGATCCCCGTCTTCCCGCCGACGATGGGGGTCCAGCGCCGCATCTCCTCGTCCGGGATGGCGAGCGCGGCGCCGCCGGAGTCGCGGACGATGCGCAGGACCAGGAAGTGCCCCACCCCGCGCGGGACGCGCAGCCCCGACGCGTAGGTGTGCGCGCCGGTCCACGGCTCGGCGTCCTCGGCCCCCTGCTCCCAGGCGCGCACGATGGGGGCGCACCCGGCGGCCTGCACCGGGATCATCTTGGGGCGCTCCGGGCCGATCCACCCCAGGCGCTCCATCTCGTCGAACGCCTTCCAGATCGCCACCACCCCCATCCCCCCGCCGCTCGGGTACACGATGGCGTCGGGGAGCTTCCACCCCAGCTGCTCGGCGATCTCGTACCCCATCGTCTTCTTCCCCTCGGCGCGGTACGGCTCGCGCAGGGTGGACAGGTCGAACCAGCCGTGCTCGCGCACCCCCTCGGCCACGCGGGCCGCGCAGTCGCTGATCAGCCCGTCGAAGAGCTCGATGTCGGCCCCCAGGGCGCGCGTCTCCTCCACGATGGGGCGCGGAGTGTCCTTGGGGACGACGATGTGGGCGCGGAGCCCGGCGGCGGCGGCGTACGCGGAGGCGGCGCTCCCCGCGTTCCCGGCGGAGGCCAGCGCCACGTCGGTGAGCCCCAGCTCCTTCGCGCGGGAGACGGCCATGCAGAGCCCGCGCGCCTTGAAGGAGGCGGTGGGGTTCTGCGACTCGTCCTTGATCCATACCCG
>JAFAYN010000427.1 GCA_019240375.1 Gemmatimonadota bacterium | reverse complement strand
TCCATCGACAACCGGATCGGCGCCTTCATCGTCCTGGAAGCGCTCCGCATCCTCAAGGCGGAGGGGGGCGAGATGGCGGCGCAGGTCACCGCGGCGGCCACCACGCAGGAGGAGATCGGCTTCAGCGGTGGCGGGGCGCGCGCCTGCGCCTACGCCCTCGATCCGCAGGTGGCGCTGGTGGTGGACGTGTCGTTCGCCACCGACTCGCCGGGGATGGAGAAGAAGGAGATCGGCTCGCACAGGCTGGGCGGCGGCCCGATCCTGGCGCGTGGCTCCGCCACCCACCCGCTGGTCTTCGAGCGGCTGGCCGAGACGGCGGAAAAGGAGGGGATCCCGTTCTCCATCCAGGCCAACCCGCGCTTCACCTCCACCGACGCCGACTCCATCTACCTGTCGCGCGCCGGGGTGGCCACGGGAGTGATCTCCATCCCCAACCGGTACATGCATTCACCCAATGAAATCGTGTCGCTCGACGACCTGGACGCCGCGGCCCGATTGATCGCCGCCTTCGTGCGGGGGCTGGGCAAGGACACCGACTTCACCCCCAGGTAGCCGCGCGTGTACACGGTGGACGAGATCGACGTGCGGGCCCCGGTGGAAGCGTGCTTCCGCGCCGGCGCCGACGTGGAGCGCTGGCCCGAGTGGCTCCCCCACTACCGCTGGGTCCGCTTCCAGCGAAAGGACGGCTGGGCGACCGGCCGGGTGGAGATGGCCGCGAAGCGCCCCTTCGGCCCCCTCGTCTACCCGGTCTGGTGGGTGTCCGAGATGCACGTGGACGAGAACCGCCCCGCGGTGGTCTACCGCCACGTGGACGGGATCACCACCGGGATGGACGTGGAGTGGACCTTCGAGGACCGCGGCGGCGGCGTCACCCACGTGCGCATCGTCCACGACTGGAAGGGCGGCCCCGCCTGGCCCGTGCCCGGGGCGGCGCGCAGGGAGATCGCCGATCGAATCATCGGCCCGGTGTTCATCCACCACGTCGCCAGCCGCACCCTGGCGGGGATCAAACGTGCGGTGGAGGCGGGAGCAGTCGCAGGCTGTCCCCTGTAACCTGTCCCCTGTTCCCTGTAGTTTACGGAACGTATGAACGACTCGTCGGTACGGAAGCCGGCGAGTTTCCTTTTTTGTGCCAGGCATTTTCGCGCGAAGGACGTGTTATGGGCGCTGCCCACGACCCCGAGAACGAGTTCAGGCCCCGCCGCGTGGTGGTGACGGGGATCGGCTGTCTCACCCCGATCGGCTCCGGCGTGGAGGGGCTGTGGAGCGGGCTGCAGCGACGCGAGTCGGCGGTGAAGCGGATCGACCGCTTCGACCCGTCCCCCTTCCGCTCGCAGATCGCCGCGCAGGTCGACGACTTCGACCCGCTCGACTACATGGATCGCAACCGGGCGCGGCGCATGGAGCGCTACGCCCAGTTCTCGGTGGCCTCGTCGCGGATGGCGCTGGAGGACGCGGCGCTCGACCCCGCCTCGGTCGACCCGGAGCGCGTGGCGGTGCAGATGGGGAGCGCGCTTGGCGGGGTGGCCTACGGCGAGGGGCAGTTCAACAGCTACCTGCAGGGCGGCGTCCGCGCGGTGGACCCGCTCCTGGCGCTGGCGGTGTTCAACGGCTCGGCGTCGTGCAACGTGGCGATCGAGTTCGGCTTCACCGGCCCCAACTCCACCAACGGGATGAGCTGCGCCTCGGGCGCCATCGCGGTGGGCGACGGGTGGCGCGCCATCCGCGACGGGGAGGCGGACGTGATGCTCTCCGGCGGGGTGGAGGCGCCGCTGGCGCCGCTCTGCTACGGCGCCTTCGCCATCATCCGCGCCATGTCCACCCGCAACGACGACCCGGCGCACGCCTCGCGCCCCTTCGACGCCGACCGCGACGGCTTCGTGATGGGCGAGGGGGCCGCGGTGCTGATCCTGGAGGAGATGGAGCACGCGGTGAAGCGCGGCGCCCGCATCTACGCCGAGCTGCGCGGGTACGGGACCTCCAACGACGCGCACCACATGACCGCCCCTCGCCCCGACGGCTCGCAGGCCGCCCGGGCGATGCGGACGGCGCTGCGCCTGGGCGGGATCCGCCCCGAAGAGGTGGACTACGTCAACGCGCACGCCTCGTCCACCCCCCTCAACGACTCCACCGAGACGCGGGTGATCCGCGAGGTGCTGGGGGAGCACGCCGACCGGGTGGCCGTCAGCGGGACCAAGGGGTACCACGCGCACTGCCTGGGTGCCACCGGCGCCATCGAGGCGGCGATCACCGCCCTGTCCATCCAGCGCGGGTGGATCGCGCCCACGCTCAACCTGGAAACCCCGGGCGAGGGGTGCGACCTCCCCTACGTGACGGGCGAGGGGCTCTGCCTGGGCGCGCGGCGGGCGGTTTCCAACTCCTTCGGGTTCGGAGGGATCAACGCGGCGCTCGCGTTCGGGAGCCTGTCGTAGGCGCGGTGGCGCGGAACGTGCGGGAGCCCGCGGGCCATTTGACTTTCCCCCAACAGCGGCTTACATTGCCCGGTTATGATTTGTCTTTTGAGACAAGACGCCGGCATCGGTGGATCTGGGAGCAGGGAGCCTCGCACGCCAACGAGGCTCCTGCTCCCTTTCTTTTTACTCGGGAAGAGCCGAACCCATGTTTTTGAGCTCCCGTGCGCTTGACTCCTTCGACCAGTACCTGCACGACGTCGAGAAGTATCCGCTGATCGAAGATCCGGCCGAAGAGCGAGCCCTCGCTCGACGTGCCCGGGCCGGTGACAAGGAGTGTGCCGAGCGCCTGGTAACGGCGAACCTGCGCTTCGTGATCTCCTACGTGAAGAAGTACCAGGGCCGCGGCCTGGGGCTGGCGGAGCTGGTGTGCATCGGCAACGAGGGGCTGCTCAAGGCGGTCAAGAAGTTCGATCCGGACAAGGGGGTCAAGTTCATCTCCTACGCCGTGTGGTGGATCCGCCAGACGGTGCTCCAGGCGCTGGCCGAGCAGACCCGCTCCGTGCGCATCCCGCTCAACCAGAACTCCAACCTGGTCCGGCTGTCCCGGGTGGAAACGGCGCTGACGCAGAGCATGGGGCGCTCGCCGACCGACGAGGAGATCGCGCAGGAGATGGGGGAGCCGGTGGACACCATCCGCGCCCTCCGCCGGGTGGCCGCCAGCGAGCTGTCGCTCGACGCCCCGCTCGACCGCGGCGACCGCGACTCCGCCAGCTTCGGCGAGCGCTTCGCCGGCGCCGAGGCGGACGAGATCGAGGAGGAGGTGGAGGCGCAGGCCCGGCGGGAGTTCCTGGAAAGGATGTTCGAGAAGTACCTGACCGAGCGCGAGCGCAAGATCCTGTACCTGTACTACGGCCTGGACGAGGGCGAGGAGCGGACGCTGGAGGAGATCGGCTCGCTCCTGGGGGTCACCCGCGAGCGCATCCGCCAGATCCGCAACCGCGCCTTCGAGAAGCTCCGCGAGAGCCCGGACGG
>JAFAYN010000266.1 GCA_019240375.1 Gemmatimonadota bacterium | reverse complement strand
GGCCAGGTCGCGCGCGCGGTCCCCCACGTACCAGGAGCGCTCCAGGTCGAGCCCCATCTCCCGCGCCGCGCGGAGCCAGAGCCCCAGCGCCGGCTTGCGGCAGTCGCACCCGTCGTCCGGCCCGTGCGGGCAGTAGTACACCGCGTCCAGCCGCGCCCCCGCCGCCGCGAGTACCTCCGCCAGCCGCGCCTGCACCGCCCGGAAGTCGGCCTCGGTGAAGTACCCCCGCCCGATCCCCGACTGGTTGGTGACCAGCACCACCGGGATTCCCGCCCGGTTCAGACGAGCGACGGCTTCCCCCGCTCCGGGCATCAGCCGCACTCCCGCGGGGTCGGACAGGTACTCCGCGTCGTGAATGACGGTGCCGTCGCGATCCAGGAAGACGGCGGGCTTCAGGTGGGGCATGTGGGGTGCTCGGAGCGTGCTGGCTTGGAATGGAAAGGCCGGGACCTCGGTGGAGATCCCGGCCGGCCCTCACCCCGGCGCTTCGCGCCACCCCTCTCCCAATTCTGGGCGAGGGGAACGACCAAACGACAAGGGTTACCGACGAGAAGAGGCCGTAGTGCTCCCCTCCCCCACGGGTGGGGAGGAGCTTTGGGTCTAGCTTTTTGCCGTTCCCGCAGTACCCCTCAAATCTTTGTCGGAGGGAGACTCGCGGCGGTTTGCGAGGCTCACTCCGGGCTGGGGAGACTGCCGGCTGTATCAGCAGGCTCACCGGCCCCGCGTAGGAGACCGGCCGTAGTTTGGCCGGGCTCCGGAGCGGCCCGCCAGATCCACCACCAAGCCCACCATCACCAACGAATCAACCGGCGGTGATGTTGAACCCCGCATCCACGTACATCGTCTCACCCGTGATCCCGGTCGACAGATCCGAAGCCAGGAACAACGCCGCGTTCCCCACCTCGTCCGCCTCGATCGCCCGCTTCATCGGCGACCGTTCGGCCGTGATCTTCTGCAGGTCGCGGAAGTGCGCCACGCCGCGCGCCGCCAGCGTGTTGAGCGCCCCCGCCGAAACGGCGTTGATCCGGATCCCCTTCGCTCCCAGGTCCACCGCCAGGTAGCGGACGGACGCCTCCAGCGCCGCCTTCGCCACGCCCATGACGTTGTACCCCGGGACCGCCTTCTGGGCGCCGTAGTAGCTCATGGTCACCACGCTCCCTCCCGCCTGCATCAGCGGCTCCGCGGCGCGCGTCAGGGCGACCAGCGAGTACGCGCTGATGTCGTGCGCGGCCAGGAAGTCCTCGCGCCGGGTCTGGAGGAAGGGGTTCGCCATGGCGTCCTTGGGCGCGAAGGCGACGGAGTGGAGGAGGAAGTCCAGCTTCCCCCACTTCTCGTTCAGCGCGGAGAACACCTGGTCGATCTGCTCGTCGCTGCGGACGTCCAGGTCGTACAGCGCCGTTTCGCCCAGGGAGGAGACCGTCTTGGCGCACCGGTCGCGCATGGTCTCGCCCTGGTAGGTGAAGGCCAGCTCCATCCCCGCCCCGTGCAGCGCCTTCGCGCACGCCCAGGCGATGGAGTTCTGGTTGGCGACCCCCACGATGAGGCCGCGTTTGCCGGCGAGCAGGCCGGAGGTCGCGCTGGCTTCGGACATGTCCCTGTATGGTTGAGGATGAAGATTCGTTCCCAGGATCGGCGCGTTCCCCGCCCGTCTACGGCCGGGTGGGAGGCGGACCCGCGGGCGGCGTGGTGGCAGGTGCCGGAGCCGGCGGGGTCCTCGCCGGCGCGGCGGGAGCGGCCGGGATCCGGAACGCCTTTTCCCCGCCGCCCACCAGCCCGTTGACGTTCCACACGTCGCGCACCCGCACCGTCACCTCGGTGTTGGACGGGAGCGGGTGGGACGGCCACACGAACAGCGACTGCGAAGCGATCGGCTCCTGCGGGGGCGCCGGCGCGGCCGAGTCGGCGCGCGCCGCGGCGTTCGCCCCGGTGGGGGCTCCCGTGGGTGCGCCGCCGGCCGCCGCTCCCGCGGGGGAGCTCACCTGCACGCGCGCCGCCGCGATGGTTCCGCCGCCGGGGAGGACGAAGTCCACCTGCCCGGGGGTGATCCGCTGCACCGGGTCGAGGAAGTCGTCGAAGCGCACCTCCACCGCGCTGTCCGCCAGCTGCACCGAGGCGATCCGCGGCGCGGTGCTGTCGGGCTGGAGGACGCGGAGGCGCACGGCGGCCGGACGCCCCACCGCCACCGTGGCGACCGTGGTGTCGCGCGCCTCGAACGGGTCGAGAGCGCGGTTGGTGTTGAGGTCGCGGAAGGCACGCACCCGGTACTCCCCGGGCGGGATGCGGGTGAAGTTGAACGCCCCCGCCGAGTCGGTGAGGATGGCGTACACCAGCGAGTCGGAGCGGTGGATCGCCTCCACGCGCGTCGCCAGCTCGGTCTTGCCGGTGGTACGGCTGGTCACCGTCCCGCTCAGCCGGGTGTCCGGGATCTCCGGGCCGGTGGAAAAGACC
>JAFAYN010000137.1 GCA_019240375.1 Gemmatimonadota bacterium | reverse complement strand
GAGGAGCCGGGCTCGCCGGAGCCCGGGTGGAGAAGGTCCCGCGTCACCCCCAGCCTGGCCGAGGTGTACCGCTCCGTCCCGGTGAGCGGGGCCACGCGGTGGCGGAAGTTCCTGGCCTTCGCGGGGCCGGGATACATGGTGGCGGTGGGGTACATGGACCCGGGGAACTGGGCCACGGACCTTGCGGGCGGATCGGGGTTCGGGTACACGCTGCTCAGCGTGATCCTCCTTTCCAACCTGATGGCCGTGCTGCTGCAGGGGCTGGCCTCCAAGCTGGGGATCGTCACCGGGCGCGACCTGGCGCAGGCGTGCCGCGACCACTACAGCCCCCCGGTGGTCTGGTTCCTGTGGGTGATCTGCGAACTGGCCATCGCGGCGTGCGACCTGGCCGAGGTGATCGGCTCGGCCATCGCGCTCAACCTGCTGTTCGGGCTCCCGGTGGCGTGGGGGGTGATGGTCACCGCCTGCGACGTGCTGGTGGTGCTGTACCTGCAGCACAAGGGGTTCCGCATGCTGGAGGCGCTGGTCATCACCCTGGTGGCGGGGATCGGGGCGTGCTTCCTGTTCGAGATCCTGATCTCCCGCCCCGACATGGGCGCGGTGCTGAAGGGGTTCGTCCCCCGCGCGGAGATCCTCCGCAACCCGGAGATGCTGTACGTCGCCATCGGGATCCTGGGGGCCACGGTGATGCCCCACAACCTGTACCTGCACTCGTCGGTGGTGCAGACGCGCCGCTACGAGGAGAGCGCGGCCGGGAAGCGCGAGGCGGTGCGCTACGCCTTCCTCGACTCCACCATCGCGCTCTCCTTCGCGCTGTTCGTCAACGCCGCGATCCTGATCGTGGCCGCGGCCACCTTCCACCGCGCCGGGCGCACCGACGTGGCGGAGATCCAGGACGCCTACCACCTGCTCACCCCGCTGCTGGGCGTGACCGGCGCCGGCGCGGTGTTCGCCCTGGCGCTCCTGGCCTCGGGGCAGAACTCCACGCTGACCGGGACGCTGGCCGGGCAGATCGTGATGGAGGGGTTCCTCAACATCCGCCTGCGCCCCTGGGTGCGGCGGCTGATCACCCGCGCCATCGCCATCGTCCCGGCGGTGATCGTGGCGGTGCTGTATGGGGAGAGCGGGACGGCCAGGCTCCTGGTGCTCAGCCAGGTGATCCTGAGCCTGCAGCTCTCCTTCGCGGTGTTCCCGCTGGTGCGCTTCACCTCCGACCGGGTCAAGATGGGGGATTTCGCGAACCCGGTCTGGCTCAAGGCCATGGCGTACCTGGTGGCGTTCGTGATCGCCGGCCTCAACGGCTGGCTCCTGCTGCAGACCTTCCGGCAGGTGGTCGGCTGATGTACCGGCGCATCCTGGTCCCCCTGGAAAACACCGCCTACGACCGGGCCATCGTGGAGCACGTGCGCACGCTGGCGCGGCTCTGCGGGGCGTCGGTGCTCCTGGTGCACGTGGCGGACGGGTGGGTGGCGCGCAACATCCAGCAGCTCAACCTGCGCGAGTCGGAGGAGATGGCGCACGACCGCCGCTACCTGGAGGAGGTGGCGGCGGAGCTGGAGGGGGACGGGCTGGACGTGGACGCGGTGCTGGCGAGCGGCGACCCCTCGCGCGAGATCGTGCAGCTCGCCGACCGCGAGGGGTGCGACCTGATCGCCATGTCCACGCACGGGCACCGCTTCATCTCCGACCTGCTGTACGGGAGCGTGGCCGACTCGGTACGCCACCGCACCGCGGTCCCGGTCCTCCTGGTGCGCGGCTCCCCCCAGCCGCGGCGGCGGCGCTAGCCCGCGCCGCTCACCCGTTCGTCGGTGCCATCCAGGCGAAGCCGACCACGTTGCCGCCGGGCTCCCGCACGTACAGCTCGGTGCTCCCGTAGAACGTCTCGTGGCGCGGCTTCACCACGGGCGCTCCCTGGACGGCCCTTTCCACTGCGTCGAAGTCGTCCACCTCCAGGAAGAGCGCCACCGAGTGGCCGTTCAGCTCCCCGGCGTCCGCCGGCCGGGCCTCCGCCACGCTGGCGCGGGTCTGGTACATGATCTCGATCCCGTCCCGCTCTACGCTGGCGAAGACCAGCTTCCCATCCTCCCCCGGCACCTTGTTGGCCGTCGCGAAGCCGAAGCGGTCCACCCAGAAGCGGAGGCACGGCTCCACCGCGTCCACGATCAGGATGGGGGTGAGGCGGGTCAGCCGCGGCGTGACGGTGGCGGGAGCGGCGTCCGGAGTGTGCTGCATGGTGGGGATCCCCTGTGCGTGACGTGGAAGCGGGGAGCGCCCGGGCGGGCGCTCGACTCCGTCAATGGTAACGGGAACCGGCCGAGGGCGCTTGTACGGATCCGACAGGGGGGGCGGAGACCTCGCGCTCCCGCCGCCATGTTTCGGGCGTGACCCCGGCCAGGCGGGCGAACTCCCGGTTGAAGTGGGGCTGGTCGTAGTAGCCGGCGTCCAGGGCGATGCGCCCCAGGAGCCGGTCGGGGTGGCGGAGCATCTGGTCGACCGCGGCCCGGAAGCGGGCGATGCTGGCCACCTGCCGGGGGGCCAGGCCGACCCGCTCGTGGAAAAGGCGCTGGAGCCGGCGCTCGCCCACGCCCAGTTCCTCCGCCAGCGCGCGCATGGACAGGGCGCCCGCGGTGGCGGCGATGCGCGCCCAGGCCCCGGCCACCAGGCAGTCGGGCGGGGCGGCGGGGCGCAGCCGGGCGGTGAGCGCGCGCTCCAGCAGCGCCAGGCGCTCGCCCGGGGTGTCGGCCGAGTGGAGGTCGCGGGCCGCCTCCCCCCACCCCTCCCCCAGCCCGTCCACGTCCAGCGCCAGGTCGGTGGCCTCCCCGAGCGGGAGGCGGAGGAACACCGCGGCGCCGCCCGGGCGGAAGCGGACCCCGAGCAGGTCCACGCGCCCCGCCTGCGCCACCGCCAGCGCCGCGGTCATCGCCCCCACCAGCGAGCTGCGCGGACGGGGGTCGCCGGCCTCCCGCCCGGCGGGGCGGTCGCCGAAGTCGAAGATCAGGTCGACGCACCCGTCGGGGAGGACGCGGCTGCGGGCCGGCTCCACGAGCGCGCCCCCGGAGCGGAGGGTCCAGAAGCACTCCACGTGGGGAGCCAGGGCGGGGGAGGGCGGGTGCTCCCGGTAAACAGGGATGGACATGGCCTCCATACTACACCGGGAGCCGGCGGGACGGGAAGGCGCGCCGCGCCGCCCCCCTTGAAAGCCGACAGAGGATGTGCTTACTGTTACGGGCTTTCGACTGGTTCATTCATTTCCCCGTACCATCCTCACCGGAGTCGCAGCAATGACCGTGGCGGAGAAGGAAGGAATCGAGACGTTCGAGTTCCAGGCCGAGGTGCAGCAGCTTCTCAAGCTGGTGATCAACTCCCTGTACACCGACAAGGACATCTTCCTGCGGGAGCTGATCTCGAACGCCTCCGACGCCCTGGACCGGCTGCGGATCGAGTCGCTCACCCGTCCCGAGATCACCGCGGACGGCGAGCCGCAGATCCGCATCGTCCCCGACGAGAAGGCGCGCACGCTCACCATCCACGACAACGGGATCGGGATGAGCCGCGACGAGGTCATCGCCAACATCGGCACCATCGCCAAGTCCGGGACCGGCGAGTTGCTGGCCCGCCTGCGCGACAAGCCGGGGAGCGAGGTGAACGCGCAGCTCATCGGCCAGTTCGGGGTGGGCTTCTACTCCGCCTTCATGGTGGCGGACCGGGTGGAGCTGGTCACCCGCCGCGCCGGCGAGGAGGGGGCGACGCACTGGGAGAGCACCGGCGGCGGGGCGTACACCGTTTCCGAAGCGGAGCGCGAGGGGCACGGCACCACCATCACCCTGCACCTCAAGCCGGTGGACCGCGACAACGGGATCGACGACTACGCCGAGCGCTGGACGCTGACCCGGATCATCAAGCAGCACTGCGACTTCATCACCCACCCCATCGTCCTGGTGGCCGAGAAGGAGGTCCCGGCCACGGAGGAGGGGAAGGACGCGCCGGAGGCCGAGGCGCGCGAGATGGAGGAGAAGGTGCTCAACTCGCAGCGCCCGATCTGGGTGCGCTCCCCGTCGGAGATCAGCGAAGAGGAGTACAAGGACTTCTACAAGTCCATCTCGCACGACTGGACCGAGCCGCTGGAGACCATCCACCAGCGTGGCGAGGGGACCATCGAGTACCAGGCGCTCCTCTTCATCCCCAACAAGGCCCCGCGCGACCTGTTCTACGTCGGCGCCAAGCCGGGGCTGAAGCTGTACGTCAAGCACGTGCTGGTGATGGAGAACAGCGAGGACCTGCTCCCG
>JAFAYN010000048.1 GCA_019240375.1 Gemmatimonadota bacterium | reverse complement strand
CTCCGCCCCCTCCGGGACCAGGTACGCCACCAGCCGCGCCGCCCCCGGCGCGTCCTCCCGCGCCGTCACCACGGCCTCCCGCACCCCCGGGCAGGCCAGGAGGGCGTCCTCCACCTCGCCGGGCTCGATGCGGAAGCCGCGGATCTTGACCTGCTGGTCGACCCGGCCCAGGTACTCCAGCGTCCCGTCCGCGCGCCACCTCGCCCGGTCTCCCGTGCGGTACATGCGCGCCCCGCCCTCCGCCGCCAGCGGGTCCGGGACGAAGCGCTCGGCGGTCAGCCCCGGCCGCCCCAGGTACCCCCGGGCCACCCCGGCCCCGGCCAGGTACAGCTCCCCCGGCACTCCCACGGGGAGCGGGTGGAGGCGCGCGTCCAGCACGTAGGCCCGCGTGTTGGCGATGGGGCGCCCGATCACCACCGACGACGGATCGATCACCCGGTGCAGGGTGGACCAGACGGTGGTTTCCGTGGGGCCGTACACGTTCCACAGCCCGGCGCAGCGCTCCAGGAGCGCCGCCGCCAGCTCGGCGGGGAGCGCTTCCCCGCCGCACAGGATCCGCAGCCCGGGGTATCCGCGCCACCCGGCGTACAGGAACATCCGCCAGGTCGCCGGGGTGGCCTGCATCACCGTGACGCCCGCGTCGGCCATCATCCCGGCCAGGACGGCGGGGTCCGCCGCGTCGTCGCGCCCGGCGAGCACCACCCGCGCCCCCACCGTCAGCGGGAGGAAGAGCTCCAGCACGGCGATGTCGAAGGAGAGCGTGGTCACCGCCAGGAGCACGTCGTCCGCTTCCATCCCCGGCTCCTCGCGCATGGAGCGGAGGAAGTTGGCCACCGCGCCGTGCGGCACCATCACCCCCTTGGGACGGCCGGTGGAGCCGGAGGTGTAGATCACGTACGCCACGTTGTCCGGCCCCGCGCCGGACTCCAGCGGCCCGTCCGGCCCACCGTTGGGCCACGCGCCGGCCGCGTCCGGGCACACCACCTCCACCCCTTCGGCGGGGAGGCGGCGGCGCAGGTGCGGCTCGGTGAGAAGGATCCGCACCCCGGAGTCGCCGAGCATGTACGCCAGCCGCTCGGCCGGGTACGCGGGGTCGAGCGGGACGTACGCCCCGCCCGCCCGCAGGATCCCCAGCAGCGCCACCAGCAGCTCCGCGCTCCGCTCCAGGCACACCCCCACGCGCACCTCGGGGCGGACGCCCCGCGCGCGCAGGTGCCGGGCGAGCCGGTCGGCGCGGCGGTCCAGCTCGCCGTAGGTGAGCGATTCGCCCGCGAAGACCACCGCCACCCGATCCGGGGTCCGCGCCGCCTGGGCCGCCACCAGCCCGTGCAGCGTGGCGGGGGGGTGCGCCGCGGCCGTGTCGTTCCAGCCGGCGACCAGTTGCCGCCGCTCCTCCGCCGCGAGGAGGGGGAGGTCCGCCAGCGCGACCTCCGGCGCCGCCACCGCGCCCTCCAGCAGGGTGCGGTAGTGGTCCATGAACCGCTGGACGGTGGAGCGGTCGAACAGGTCCGTGTTGTACTCCACCGCCATCGCCCCGCGCTTGTCCTCGCCCGCGTCGGCGACCAGGATCGACAGGTCGAACTTGGACATCCCCGTGTCGCCCAGGCGGCTGATCTCGTCCAGGTCGCGCATCTCGAAGCCGGACGGCTCGTCGGGGAGGGCGCCCGGGTAGTTGAAGCCCTGGAAGCCGAGCATGACCTGGAGCAGCGGGTTGCGGCTCGGGTCGCGCTCCGGCTGGACGGCGTCCAGCACCATCTGCAGCGGGAACTCGCTGTGCGCGTATACGCCCACGATCCCCTCGCGCACCCGGTCCAGGTGCTCGCGGAAGGACAGCTCCGCGACGGGACGGGCGCGCACCGGGAGGGTGTTCAGGAAGAAGCCGAAGAGCCCCTGCGTCTCGGGGCGCACGCGGTTCATCGCCAGCGTCCCCACCAGGAAGTCCTCCAGCCCGGTGTACCGCATCAGGAGCGTCTGGAAGACCGCCAGCGTCACCAGGTGCACGGTGGAGCCGGCCTCCTGGCAGAGGCGGCGGATCCGGTCCATCAGCGGGAGGGGGATCTCCACCCCCCAGAACTCGCCGCGGTAGCTCTGCACCGGCGGGTGCGGACGGTCGGTGGGGAGTTCCAGCACCGTCGGTGCCCCTTCCAGGCTCGTCCGCCAGTATTCCACGTTCTCTTCCAGCAGCCTGCCGGTGAACAGGTTGCGCTGCCAGACGGCGTAGTCGGCGTACTGGATCGCCAGCTCCGGGAGCGGCGAAGGGCGCCCGCGGGAGATCGCCACGTACAGC
>JAFAYN010000006.1 GCA_019240375.1 Gemmatimonadota bacterium | reverse complement strand
GAGGTGCGGGTGGGGCTCTGCCTGGCGCGTTCGCCGGAGATCGCCGTCGCGGTGCTGGGGGTCCTCAGGGCCGGAGGGGCCTACGTCCCGGTGGATCCCGCGTACCCTCCCGACCGGATCGCCTACCTGCTGGAGGACTCCGGCGTCGCCCTGGTGCTGGCGCAGGAGGGGACCCGCTCCACGGTCCCCGACGCCGCGGCCCCGGTGCACACCCTGGAGGCGCTGCTCGCGGCCCCACCGGCTGGCGACGCGGCGCCCGTCGCCGGGGCCGTCCCCGGGAACACCGCGTACGTGATCTACACCTCGGGATCCACCGGACGTCCCAAGGGGGTGGTGGTCACCCACGCCAACGTGGTGCGCCTCTTCCGCGCCACGGAGGATCGGTTCGGCTTCGGCGAGCGCGACGTGTGGACGCTCTTTCACTCGTACGCCTTCGACTTCTCGGTGTGGGAGCTGTGGGGCGCGCTCCTGTACGGCGGGCGCCTGGTGGTGGTCCCCTACGAGGTGAGCCGAGACCCGGCGGGGTTCCGCGCGCTCCTGGCCCGCGAGCGGGTCACGGTGCTCAACCAGACCCCCTCGGCCTTCCGCCAGTTGGTCCGTGCCGACGAGGGGGCGGAGGGGGAGCTGGCGCTGCGCTGGGTGGTGTTCGGCGGGGAGGCGCTGGAGCCGCGCTCGCTGAAGCCCTGGTTCGATCGCCACGGCGACGAGCGCCCACGGCTGGTGAACATGTACGGGATCACCGAGACCACCGTCCACGTCACCTTCCGCCCCCTCACCCGCGAGGACGCCGAGGCCGGGGCGGGAAGCATGGTAGGGGAGGGGATCCCCGACCTGGGGGTGTACCTCCTGGACGAGCGGATGGAGCCGGTGCCGACCGGCGTCGCCGGGGAGATGTACGTGGGCGGGGCGGGGGTGGCGCGCGGCTACCTGGGCCGGCCGGAGCTGACGGCGGAGCGCTTCGTCCCCGACCCCTTCGCGGGAAGGGCGGGGGCGCGGATGTACCGCTCCGGCGACCGAGCCCGTCGCCACGCAGGGGGTGACACGGAGTACCTGGGACGTGGCGACCAGCAGGTGAAGGTGCGCGGCTTCCGCATCGAGCCCGGCGAGGTCGAGGCCGCCCTGCTCGCGCAGCCGCGGGTGCGCGAGGCGCTGGTGGCGGCGCGGGAGGACGAGCCCGGCGTCCGCCGGCTGGTGGCGTACCTGGTGATGGCCGCGGCGGAGGGGGAGCCGGACGTGGCCGGGGTGCGCGCCGCCCTGGCCGCGCGCCTCCCCGACTACATGGTCCCCGCGGCCTTCGTGCTCCTGGACGCCTTCCCCCTGACGGCGCACGGCAAGGTGGACCGCCGCGCCCTCCCGGCGCCCGACGGGGCGCGGCTCGCCGCGGCTTCCGCGTACGTCGCCCCGCGCGGGCCGGTAGAGGCGGCACTGGCGCGGGTGTGGGCGGAAACGCTCGGGGTGGAGCGGGTGGGGGCGCACGACAACTACTTCGCCCTGGGTGGCGACTCCATGCGCGCCCTCCAGGCGCTCGCCCTGGCGCGGGCGCGCGGGGTCCCCTTCTCGCTCCAGGACCTGTTCCGGCACCAGACCGTCGCCGAGCTGGCGGAGCACGTCGTCCTGGCGGAGCAGACGGAGGTCGGCCGGGTCACCGCGCCCTTTGCCCTCCTCGCCCCCGCCGACCGGGAGCGCGTCCCGCCGGGGGTGGACGACGCATACCCGATGACGCAGCTCCAGCTCGGGATGCTCTTCCACTCCGAGAGCCGTCCCGGCGGGGCCGTCTACCACAACGTCCAGACCGTCCCCGTGCGCGCCGCCTTCGACGAGGCGCGGCTGCGGAGTGCCGTGGCGACGCTAGCGGAGCGCCACCCCGTGCTCCGCACCTCGTTCGAGCTGGACGGGTTCACCGAGCCGGTGCAGCTCGTCCACCGCCGGGTGGAGGTTCCCCTGGCGGTCACATCGCTGGCGCACCTTGCGCCGGAGGCGCGGGGCGCGGCGCTGGACGACTGGGTGGAGTCGGAGCGCCGCCTGGCGTTCGACTGGCGCGCGGCCCCGCTGATCCGCTTCCACGTCCACCTCCTGGGGGCCGACGGCTTCCACTTCGGCTTCACCGAGCACCACGCCATCCTGGACGGGTGGAGCGTGGCGACGCTGCTGGCGGAGCTGTTCGGGGCGTACTTCGACGCGTCGGCGCCGCGGGACGCCCCTCCTCCGGCGTCGGTCCTCCGCGACTTCGTGGCGCTGGAGCGCGAGGTGATCGCTTCCCCGGAGGCCCGCGCGTTCTGGACGGAGGTGCTGGACGGGTCGGTGCCGACCCTCCCCGCGGCGCTCGGCCCCGCCGCGGGGACGGGGAACCGCTCCCGGCGCGGGACCCTCCCTGCTTCGGTCGCGGCCGGCCTCGCGGGGCTCGCCCGCCGCGAAGGGCTCCCGCTCAAGAGCCTCCTCCTCGCCGCGCACCTGCGGGTGCTCGCCGCCACCGCGGGGAGCGGGGACGTGGTCACCGGGCTGGTGTCCAACGGCCGCCCCGAGGGGGCGGAAGCGGAGCGCGCACTGGGTCTCTTCCTGAACACCGTTCCCCTCCGGCTCCGCCTCGACGGGGGGAGCTGGCTCGACCTGGCGCGCGCAGCCTTCGAGCAGGAGCGGAGGACGCTCCCTTTCCGGCGCTTCCCGGTGGCCGAGCTGCAGCGGATGCGAGGCGGGGAGCCACCCTTCGCCGCGCTCTTCAACTACGTCCACTTCCACGTGATGGACCGGGTGGCGGCGGAGCACGGGGAGCGTTTCGGCGGGGGGCGGGGCTCGGGCGGGACCAACTTCCCCTTCAGCGCCTCGTTCGAGGCGACACCCTCCGACCTCCACCTGGGGATGCAGTACGACACGGGCCGCTACTCCGAGGGGGAGGCGGAAGTGCTCTTCGGGCGCTACCTGGCCGTGCTCGCGAGGATGGTGGAGGACCCGCACGGGCGGCACGACGCCTCCGACCTCCTCGCCGACGCGGAGCGTGCCCGCCTGGCCGGGTGGGGCTCCTCCGGGGCCCTCCCCGGCGCCCCGGCCCTGCTGCACGAGGAGTTCGCCGCGTGGGCGGCGCGCACCCCGGACGCGGTGGCGGTCGAGCACGGCGCCGCGCACCTCACCTACGCCGAGCTGGACCGCCGCTCGGCCCGGCTCGCCCGCGCGCTGCGCCGCCGCGGGGTGGGGCCGGAGGCGCGGGTGGGGGTGTGCCTGGAGCGCTCTGTGGAGCTGGTGGTCGCGATCCTGGGGGTGCTCCGGGCGGGGGGCGTCTACCTCCCGCTCGACCCGTCGAACCCATCGGAGCGCCTCGCCTGGATGGTGGCGGACGCGGGAGCCGCGGTCGTCCTGACCACCGGGCGCCTGGAGGACCGGCTCGTGGGGACGCGGGCGGAGCGCCTCCGCCTGGACACGGACCGGGCGGAGGTCGAGCGAGAAGAGGGGCCGGAGCCGTGGGATGGGGCGCGGCCGGACACCGAGGGGCTGGCGTACGTGATCTACACCTCCGGCTCCACCGGCACCCCCAAGGGGGTCGGCGTCTCCCACCGGAGCGCGTGGGGGCACCTGCGCTGGATCGACCGGGTGGTGCTCGGTCGGGAGGTGGAGGCGATCCCCGCCACCACGCGCATCTCCTTCGACGCCTCGCTCAAGCAGCTCGTCGGTCCGCTCCTGCGCGGGGGGAGGGTGTGGATCCTGGACGAGGCGACGGTCGCCGACCCCGCGGCGGTCCTCCGCGCGCTGGAGGGGATGGAAGGGGTCGCGTTCAACTGCGTCCCCTCGCTCTGGAGCGCGGTCCTGGACGCGGTGGAGGCGGGCGCCCCGGCGCCACGCGGGGTGAGGCGGCTCCTCCTGGGTGGCGAGGCGTTCGGGGAGGAGCTGGCGCGGCGCTCGGCGGCGGCCCTCCCGGGGGTGGAGGTCTGGAACCTGTACGGTCCCACCGAGACCACGGTCGTCGCCAGCGGCGGGAGGGTGCTCCCCGGGTGCGCTCCCGCGATGGGGCGCCCGGTGGTGGGCGCGCGGGCGTACGTGGTGGACCCCTGGGGCGGGCTCGCCCCGGCCGGGGCCCCCGGGGAGCTGTGGATCGCGGGCGAGGGGGTGGCGCGGGGGTACCTGGGGCGGCCGGGGCTGACCGCGGAAAGGTTCGCGCCCGACCCCTTCGCCGACGAGCCCGGCGCGCGCCTGTACCGCACCGGCGACCGGGCGCGGTGGCTCCCGTCCGGGGAGCTGGAGTACCTGGGCCGCCTGGACGCGCAGGTGAAGGTGCGCGGCTTCCGCATCGAGCCCGGCGAGGTGGAGGCCGCCCTGGCGGCCCACCCGGCGGTGCGGGAGGCGGCGGTGGACGCGCGCGAGGACGCCTCGGGAGAGCGGCGGCTGGTGGGGTACGTAGTCCCCATCGCCGGTGACGTCGTCCCCGCCGCGGCGGAGCTGCGGGCGCACCTGCGCGCCCGCCTCCCCGGGTACATGGTCCCCGCCGCCTTCGTGGTGCTGGAGGAGATGCCGCGGACTCCCACCGGGAAGCTGGACCGGCGCGCCCTCCCCGCGCCGGAGGGGAGGTCCGGAGAGACGGAGTTCGTGGCGCCGCGCGACGCGCTGGAGCTCCGCCTGGCGGGTGTCTGGGAAGAGCTGCTGGGCGTCCACCCGGTCGGCGTGCGGGACGACTTCTTCGCGCTCGGGGGGCACTCGCTCCTGGTGCTGCGCCTCCTTGCGCGGGTGGAGAGGCTGACCGGCCGGCGCATCCCGATGGGGACGCTGCTCGCCGGACCGACCGTCGAGCGGCTCGCGGGCGTTCTGCGCGAGGGAGCGCCGCTACGGGTGGAGGGTCCGCTGGTCCCAATCCAGCCGGCCGGGAGCGGGCGTCCCCTCTTCTTCGTCCACGCGGCGGGGGG
>JAFAYN010000594.1 GCA_019240375.1 Gemmatimonadota bacterium | reverse complement strand
GGGGGGACCAACAGCCGGATCTCCCTCCCGCCGCTGGGCTCCGCATGACGTTCCGCGTCCGCCGCGCGGGGGGGAGCCTGCTCCTCCCCGCGCTTTTCTGTTGGGTGCCCGGGGCCGCACACGCGCAGCAGTGGACCGTCGACCTGGCCGCGGGGCGCGCCGTGTACGACCCCGTCGCCACTCATATCGGCTCCACCAGCGCTTCGCTGGGGGTGCGCTACGACGACGGGACCCGCCGCTGGCTGTACCTGTCGGGGGGCTCGGACTTCGGGTCGCAGGGGCTGCGCTGGGGCGCCGGCGGGGTCGGGGGTCGGCCCCAGCTCCGCGTGGGCGGGGCGAGCCTGGGGGTGAACCTGTCGGCCGACCTGTACGCCTACTCCGAGTCCGGATACGACGACCCCACCCTGGGGGTACACGTGGTCGACCCCGGGGGAACGGGGGTGACGCTGCAGGCGCTCCCCTCGGTGGTCGTGCAGCGGGGAATGGTGCAGGCCGAGGCGTACGCCGGCGGCCTCCGCTCCATGACGGGCAGCTCCGGCGTCCAGGAGTCGGTGAACGGCTTCGACGGGGGCGCCCGCGTGGCGGTGACCCCCCGGGCCGGTGTGCAGGTGGGCGCCCTCGCCCGCTACCTGCGCTTTCCCGAGGGCGGCTACCCGTACCTGGGCACCAGCGCCTCGTACGCGGTGGGGCCGGGGACGGTGTGGGCCTTCGGGGGGCGGTGGCTGACGGAGCTGCTCGACTCTCCCCGAACCGGCTACGGGATCGGGGGGAGGGTGGCGGTGGCGCGGGGGACCGAGGTGCAGGCGTCCTGGCAGCAGGAGGCCAGCGACCCCGTGTACCTGAACCCGGCGCGGCGCACCTGGAGCCTGCGGGTCAGCCAGGCGATCGGCCGGGCCGCCCCGCGCGCGCTCCCCGCCCCCGTGTCGATCCCGGTGTCGGGGAGCGGTCCGGTGGCGATCCGCATCCCCGCGTCGGAGGCGAGCGCGCCACCCTCGGTGCTGGGTGACTTCACCGGCTGGAAGCCGGTGGCGATGGCCCGCGTCGGCGACTTCTGGGAGGTGCGGCTCCCCATCGCCCCCGGCGTGCACCACTACGGGTTCCGCAGGGCCGACGGCTCCTTCTTCATCCCCGGCTCCCTCCCCAAGACGGACGACGGGATGGGCGGCGAGTCGGCCGTGCTGGTGGTCTCGTGACCGCAACGAAATGGCCGGTTGTGACGCGGCCGGCACGTGGCTCGTCTGATCTGCAGGGCTCCATGGTGGAGCCGTTCCCCGATCTGTCGAAGGAACTGGTGCAATGAAGCGGATCCTGCTCCTCGCGGCTCTCCTCCTGGCCCTGCCGCCCTCCCTGGGCGCGCAGGATCCGGGGAGGGCCGCGCAGCGGATCGAGGCCGCGCGGCGGCAGGCGTCCGGCGCGGGCGTCCCGGTGGCCCTGCTCGATTCCAAGGTGGCGGAGGGCGAGGCCAAGGGCGTCCCGGCGGACCGGATCGCCGCCGCGGTCGAGGCGCGGCTCGCCCTGCTGATCCGCGCCCGCGGAGCCATGGCCGGCGCGGGGCGCACCGTCAGCGCCGCCGACCTGTCGGTGGGGGCGGACGCACTCGCGGCGGGGGTGAGCGGCGAGGCGCTGGCCTCACTCACCCAGGCGGCCCCGGCCGACCGCCGGGCGGTCGCCATCGCGGTGCTGACGCAGCTGGTGCAGCAGGGAGAGGCCGCCGACCGCGCCCTGCAGCGGGTGCGCCTGGCGCTCGCCAACCCGGAATCGCTCCGCAGCCTCCCCGGCCAGGCGAACAACGCGCTGAACCCGGCCGGGCCCAAGCTGGCCCAGAACAACAACACGCCCGCCTCCGAGCGCCCCGCGGCGGCGAGCCCCAAGGTCGGGAGCGCGGACAACGGCCACAAGCACCGGCCGGGGAAGCCGTAGCCCGCGCCGCCGCCCCACGCATCCGGAAGAGCCTCCCGCGGGAGGCTCTTTCGTTTTCCGCCCCGCCGCGTCAACTTTCGGGAGTGCCCGCTCGCAGAACCCCCCGCCGGACAGGGGGTATGGAGCGGGGAACCCTTTCAGGCAGCATTACGATGATCCAGATCTCGCAGGACGCACGGGCGAAGATCCAGACGCTGGTGGACGCGGAGGTGGTCCGCGACCCGGCGCTCCGCATCGCCCTGGACCCCGCGACCGACGCGCGCAGCCCCCTGCAGCGCGCATACGTGATTTCGCTGGTGGAGCGGGAAGACAAGGAAAAGACGGAGATCGCCATCAACGTGGACGGGATCCGGGTGCTCCTCAACCTGGACACCTCCAACCTGCTGAGCGGCGCCAACATCGACTGGGTGCAGGACGAGGGGAACAGCGGGTTCCGCGTCCGCACCCCGGAGGCCCCCCGCGCGCCGTCCCGTCCGGCGGGGAGCGCGCCCGCGGTCTCCGGGCCGCTGGCCGAGCGGGTGCAGGAGGTGTTCGACGAGATGGTCAACCCGCGCATCACCTCGCACGGAGGGGCGGTGGAGCTGGTGGACGTGGAGGACGACACCGTCTACATCCGGATGAGCGGCGGGTGCCAGGGGTGCGCCGCCTCGGCGGCCACCCTGCGCCAGGGGATCGAGCGGACGCTGCGGGAGGAGATCCCCGAAGTGGGGGAGATCGTGGACGTCACCGACCACGCGGCCGGCGCCACCCCGTACTTCTGAGCCGCCGGGCGGCCCGCGTCCAGCTTCAGGGGGAGCCCGCGCCGGACGGCGCGGGCTCCCCCTTTTCCGTCCCATCCGCCGTGGGGAGCTCCGGGCCGCGGGCGGGGAGGACGAGCGCGAAGGTGCTCCCCCGCCCCGGCTCGCTACTCAGCTCGATCCGCCCGCCGATCAGCGCGGCGTACCGCCCCGACAGGTACAGCCCCAGCCCGGTCCCTCCGTGCGCCCGGGAAAAGCCGCTTTCCAGCTGCTCGAAGGGGCGGAAGAGCCGCTCCCGGTCCGCGGCCTCGATCCCCGGCCCGGTGTCGGCCACGGCGAGCACCACCTTGTCGCCGCGCGCCTCCACCCGAATGCGGACCTCGCCCCGGTCGGTGAACTTGACGGCGTTCCCGGCCAGGTTGATCAGGATCTGCCGCACCTTGTCGGCGTCGGTGGGGACGGGACAGAGCGCCCCGCCGCGCTCGATCTCGAAGCCGAGCCGCTTTTCGCGCGCCAGCGGCTCGATCACCGCGGCCACCTCCTCGGCGAGGGCGTACACGTCGGTCTCCGCCACGTGGACCTCCACCCGCCCCGCCTCCAGCCGCGCGAAGGAGAGCACCTCCTCGATCAGCCCGCGCAGGTGGCGCGACGCCGCCCCGATCCGCCCCAGCGCTTCCCGCTGCGCGTCGGTGATGTCGCCGTGGATCCCCATCTCCAGCAGCTCCAGGTGCCCCAGCACCGCGTTGAGCGGGGTGCGCAGCTCGTGGCTCATGGTGGCGATGAAGTCCGACTTGGCGCGCGACGCCTCCTGCGCCGCTTCCAGGAGCCGCGCGTTGCGCAGGGCGATGGCGGCGTGGTCGGCGAAGGCGGAAAGGAGTGCGGCGTCGGTGGAGCCGAAGTGGTCGTCGCGGCGGATGGCGGTGAGCACCCCCAGCGTCTCCTCCCCCACCCGCAGCGGGACCGACGCCACGAAACCGTCCCGGTCCTCCAGGGTGGTTTCCGCGTGGCCGACCGAGGATTCCAGCAGCCGCCCCTCCACCGGGAGCACCGTCCCCAGCGGGGTCCCGCTCGCCCCGTAGGCGGCGACCACCTCCAGCTCCGGCTCTCCTTCCGCGCCCCCGCGGACCAGCGCCACGGTGCACGCCTCGGAGCGGACGATGCGCGCCGTCTCGCGGACGATCACCGCCAGCGTCTCCCGCAGCCCCTGCGCCGCCGACACCGTGCGCGCCACCACGCGAATGGCCTCGCTCTCGCGCGCCCGGCGGCGCTCGGCGGCCACCAGGTGCGCGTTCTCCACCGCGACCGCGGCGTGGCGGGCCAGCCGCTCCAGCAGGCGGAGGTCGGCCTCGGAAAAGGGGTGGGGGGTGGAGCGCGAGCGGACGGCGGTCAGCGTCCCCAGCGGGCCGGAGCGCCCCACCAGGGGAGCGCAGATCACCGAGGCGACCCGCTCCGCGTCGATGTACGAAGGCTGCACGCGCTCGTCCCGGGCCGCGTCGAGGAGGAGGACCGGGGTAGCCTCCCGCACCACCCACCCGATCAGCGACCCCTCGGCGGGGATCTCCCTCCGCGCCACCGGGGCCAGGAGCCCCAGCGTGTAGTCGGCGGCGCGGAGCGTCTGCCGCCCCGGGCGCAGCAGGGCGATCCCGCACCCGTCCGGCCGCACCAGGCGCACCGCGGCGTCGGTGATCCGGCGCAGCAGCTCCTCGGTGTCCAGGGTGGAGGCGAGCGAGCGGGCGATCTCCCCCAGCTCCTCCAGCTCCTCGGTGCGCCCGGCCAGCGAGGCGGCCATCTCATCGAAGCCGCGCCCCAGCTCCGCGATCTCCATGGGCGCCGCGGAGGGGAGGGCGCCGACGCGGGCGCGCAGGTTCCCCTCTCCCAGCGCGGAGGCCACCTCGCGCAGGCGCAGCAGCGGACGGGCCAGGTACAGCGCCAGGACGTCGCTGATCCCCAGGGTGATTAGGGTCACCGCGATCAGCAGGGCGAGGAGGCGCACGTACGCCTCGGCCACGAACCCCTGGATCTCGGCGAAGGGCTGCTCCACCCACACCCACCACCCCAGTGAGGGGATGCGCACCACCCCGGCGAGCTGCTGGTCGGCCACGGCGGCGGCCGGGGTCTCCCGGTCGTCCGGCTGGTAGCTGGTGGTCCCCCCCGACTCGCCCAGGGCGCGGACCGCCGCGAAGGCAAGGGAGTCGCGGACGCTCCGGGGGCGCTCACCGTCGCGGTAGCGGTTCCGGCTGTCGAAGACCAGCGTCCCCAGCGAGTCGGCTACGCGCAGCCGCTCTTCCGTGCCGGGCGCCGGGACCGGGCCGGGGAGCCGCTTCAGGTCGAGCGCGCCCACCACGTACCCGGCCAGCGTGTCGGCCAGGACGATCGGGTAGGCGATCACCACCACCGGCTCGTTGAGCCCGCCCCGTCCCGCGAACACGTCGGACAGCACGGCGCGCCGGGTGCGCCGCAGCAGCCGGTAGTACGGGCGGTCGCTGAAGTCCAGCCCCACCAGCGGCCTTCCCTGCCGGCTGACCGGCGGGTCGAACGCCACGGTGACCGCGCGGGAGTCGGCGGCGTACATGTTCGCCAGACCGGGGAACTGGCCGTGCTCCGCCGCCAGCAGCCGCTGGAGCTGCTGCGGGTCGAAGGTCCCCCGCTGCTGGGCGGCCAGCGCCAGGGTGCTCACCGCCCGCTGGTGGAGCGCGACGTACTGCCCCAGGCCGCCGGCGTACGACTCCGCGAATAGCGACAGGCGCTCGCGGGCGTTCTCCACGTTGCGGTCCCACTCCTGGCGCCCCGACCACACCCCGAACACCAGGGTGGGGGTGACGGCGGTGAGGGTGACCACCACCGCCAGCGCGGAGCGGAGCCGGGGCGGACCCTGGGCCCGCAGGAGCCGCCGCACCCCGGGGACCAGGAAGAGCGCTTCCGCGGCCAGGGTGTCGATCAGTCCGTTGAACGGCTGCTTGAGGAAGAGGACCGCGGCCGTGCTCCCGTGCACGCCCAGCAGCAGGTAGTAGGTGAGGAAGAGGAGGGGGACCCCCACGACGATCCAGTACAGGAGGTCGGCGACCAGCGCGCGGCGCTCCCAGCGGTGGGTGAGGTACCCCACCACGGCCGCCTCGGCGGTGAAGATCAGCCAGGCATAGGGGTGGTGCCAGAGCCAGAGGATGCGGGACGAGGCGATCCCGGCCGCCAGCAGCCCGGGGCCGGGGCCCAGCGCGATGGCGGCGAGCAGGTACGCCACGCCGCCGAAGACCAGCTCCGTCCCCGGGGACAGGGCCACGGGGTGGAGGTTGAGGAGATAGCCCGCCACGCCCAGCAGGGCGCCGGCGCCCCAGTGGTAGCGGAGCAGCCGCCCCCGAAGTCCGGCGCGTTCACTCAAGCGCTACCCCGCCCTCCGCGTCTTCCGGCGGAGGAAGTCCTTCATGATGTACTGCCCCAGGGTCATCGTGGTGGTGAAGTACGCCTTGCCGCGGGCGATCTCCGACACCTTGTTCACGAACCCGACCAGGTACGGGTCGCGGGCCAGCATGAAGGTGTTGATCAGGATCCCCGACTTGCGGCAGGCGGCCACCTCGTGGAAGGTCTCGCGCAGCACGAAGGCGTCCAGCCCCATCGAGTTCTTGTAGACGCGCCCATCCGGCATGGTGACGGCCGACGGCTTCCCGTCGGTGATCATCACGATCTGCCGCATGTCCTTGTTCTGCGCCAGGAGGAGCTTGCGCGCCAGCTTCAGCCCCTCGGCGGTGTTGGTGTGGTACGGCCCCACCTGGGCGTGCGTCAGCCGGGAGAGCGGGATCTCCTCGGCGCGGTCGCCGAAGGTCACCACCCGCAGGGTGTCGCCGGGGAACTGGGTGCGGATCAGGTGCGTCAGGGCGAGCGCCACCTTCTTGGCGGGCGTGAAGCGGTCCTCGCCGTACAGGATCATCGAGTGGCTGGTGTCCAGCATCAGCACCGTGGCGCAGCTCGACCGGTACTCGGACTGGTGCACGTGCAGGTCGCCGTAGTCCAGGTCGATGCTCCCGTCGTCGCGGAGCCCGTCGTGCGCCAGCGCGCTCTTGAGGGTGGCCGGGATGTCCAGGTTCAGGGTGTCGCCGAACTCGTACGGCCGGCTGGCGGCCTCCGCCTCCACCCCCGTCGCCAGGTGAGGGGTGTCGTGCGAGCCGAAGCTGGACTTCCCCATGGCGCCCAGGAGCCCGCGCAGGGTGCGGTACCCCAGGAAGTCGATCCCCTTCTCGGTCAGGGAGAACTCCACCTGCTGCGCCGCCGAGCGCGCCTCGTCGATCTTCCCCTTCCCCGCCTGCGGCGGGCTCTGCCCCGCCCCTTCCGGCGGGCCGGAGAGCTTGAGGTAGCCCTCCTCCACCATCCGCTCCACCAGCCGGTCCAGCAGCTCGGCGATCTCCTGCCGCACCGCCTCGTCCCCCTGTCCCTCGCCGCGCAGCTCCGCTACCATCTCCGGGGTGAGCTGTCCGCTCTCCAGCAGGGCGCGCAGCAGCGCCTCGCGGAGGGCGTCCATGGAGCGGTCCCCCTCGTCCTCGCCGAACTCTCCCCAGTATGGATGGTAGTAGGGGCCACCGGCGAAGCCGCTCTGGAGCAGGAAGTCGGAAAGGTGCTCCAG
>JAFAYN010000559.1 GCA_019240375.1 Gemmatimonadota bacterium | reverse complement strand
CCCGGAGGCGTTGGGGTAGCCCAGCAGGAACTCGCCCGTTGGCACCACCGGCTGGTCGTCGGGGATGTCGCGTTTGCGCGGCGGCGCGCCCTGCACCGTGGGCTGCGCGATGTTGTCGCGGTAGCCGAAGTGCACGTGGTTGTCGGGGAGCGCCGTGGCGTCGTGGAAGAGCAGCTCGCTCATCCCGGCCGCGAACGCCGCCCGCAGCTGGGCCGAGACCCGCTCCAGCACCGCCGGGTCCTCGTGCACCCACAGGCTGAGCACCACGTGCGCGTCCTGCCAGGTCTGGATCCCGCCCAGCCAGTTCGCGGGCGCGCTGGTGCCGGTGTCGCCGACGACGGAGGCCACCGCGTCGCTGGTGGCGCCCGCCAGGAAGGCCGGGTCGAAGGTCCGCAGCTGCTCCTGCGGGACCCCCAGCGCCGCCAGGCCGGGGGCGGTGAAGGAGATGTTGACGAAGCACTCCGGCTTGGTTCTCCATCGCTGTGCCGTGGTGATCTTCGGCACGCCTCCGGTGCCGTTCACCAGGTTCCCGACGAAGGTGCCCGCGGCCGCGGCGTCGGTGATACGGAGGATGAAGTGCCGGGCCAGGTCCACGCGGTAGCCGCGCAGGATGGTGCCCTGTACGTCGGCGTAGTCGATCTCGGGGGTCGTCATGAGGGGAGGGACGGGCGTGGAAGGGGAGGAGCGCCCGCCGGTGCGGGCGCTCCGGCGGCGGTCAGAAGGCGGCCAGGATCTGCTGCACCGTCTGGGGATACGCCTGGTACAGCCCCTGGTTGGGCTGGTGCTGCGACGCGTCGTTCGCCGCCACGAAGGCGGAGAACGCGGCGACGTTGTTCGCCACGGGGATCAGCGCCTGGCCTCCCACCACGAAATGGAGCAGCGCGTCGAACACCTGCCCGATCTGCGCGACGAAGTCGCCGATGTACGCCTGGAAGCTGCCGTCGTACTCCGTGATCACCGCCAGCACCAGCTGGTCCGACGGCGTGCCGCCCGGCTGGAGGTTGGCCGTGGACCGGTCCAGCAGCAGGAAGCGCGCGTAGTGCACCGTGCCGATGGAGGTGAGCGCCTGGTCGATCTCGGTCTGGGACTTCGCCAGCGTCGCCGCGAGCACCGTCAGGTCGGTGCCGGGGATGATGGGCATCAGCAGGGTCAGCGGACTCGCCATGGGGGAATGTCTCCGGACTGGATGGAAATGGGGGAGGAGCGGGAAGGACCGCGAGCGGGAACGGGATTTTCGCGCCGTCCGCTGCACGATCCGGCAACAGGATACCAGTCCGTCCGACCCGGAGCAACCCGGCTCCCATTGTCCGGCGACTCCACGGCTGATAGCATGGAGCAGGAATCGTCCCGCCCGGGGCCGTTCCGCTCCCGCCGCACGCAGCTCCACTCCTCCTCACGACAGCGAGCCCATGGCCAAGCCTCCCTCCCCGGAGCAGGTACGCACACGACTCCGGTCCACGCCCACCGACACCGTTACCGCCACCGCCGCCCCGCCACTCCCCGACTGCGCCGCCGACCCGGTGGAGGGGGTGAAGATCCTGTTCGTGGACCAGTTCCAGGGGTCGCAGATCGCCACGGGTGAGGTGCCGGCGACGCGGCCGGTGTTCCGACGCACGCACGGCGTGGCGCACGGCACCTTCGTGGTGCGCCCCGACCTCCCCGACGAGCTGCGCGTGGGCGTGCTCGCGCAGAAGGGCGAGTACCCGGCGTGGGTGCGCTTTTCCAGCGACGTGCAGCCCGGAAAGCCCGACTACAGGGGGACGGTGGGGATCGGGATCAAGCTGTTCGGGGTGGAGGGGCGCAAGGTGATGGAGCCCGACCAGGACGCCACCACCCAGGACTTCATCCTGCAGAACTTCGACGTCTTCTTCGTCGACGACGCCACCGACATGTGCCAGGTGTCGCGCGATTTCGACGCCTTCGTGAAGACGCACCCGGAGACGCAGACGATCCTGGACGCGATGGAGAAGGTGGTGGACTCGGTGCTCGACACCCCGTACTGGGGCGTGCTCCCCACCCGGTTCGGCGCCGACCGGTACTGCAAGTACAAGATCGAGCCCGAGACGGTGCCGCCCGGCGGCGGGGAGCCCGACTACGACGACCCGTTCTACCTGCGCGCCGACCTGCACGCCCGCATGCGGAACGGCGAGGCGCGGCTCCGCTTCATGGTGCAGCTGCGCACCCCCCCCGACGAGATGCCGCTGGACCGGGCCACCGTGCGCTGGAGCGAGGAGCAGTCGCCCCCCGTCCACGTGGCCACGCTGGTGCTCCCGCGGCAGGAGCTGGACACCCGCGGCCAGGCCGAGTACGGCGAGAACCTGGCGATCAACACCTGGCACACCCTCCCCGAGCACCAGCCGGTGGGGAGCCTGGCCGAGGCGCGGAAGGTCACTTACCGCGCTTCGGCGCGGGTGCGGCGAGACGTGAACGGCGTCCCGCTGGGCGAGCCGGTGGAGCCGCGCCCGGCCGAGATGAACCCGGGCCAGCCCTATCCCGCCGCCGAGGACCTGACGATCGTCCGCGCCGCCATCCACCCGGCCATCGGGATCGCGCGGATGGGGAACAGCGAGGAGTTCTTCGTCGGCCCCGAGGTGGTGCACCCCGAGCGGCACCCCGCCGACTTCTACCGCGACGGGAGCGGCGCGCTCAGGCGGCAGGCCGCGCGCTTCCGGGTGTACGGCTACAACTCCGCCGGCCGGGTGGTGCGCGAGCTGACCGCCGACTACGCCGACGTGCACTGGACGGTGCACGTGGCCAACCGCAAGGCGGGGTGGTACCAGTGGATCCAGGCGATGGACATCCCCGAGTCGGCCGCGCTGCAGGTGCCGCTGCGGAACCCGGCGGTGACCGGCGCCGCGCGCGAGGAGCTGGACATCGACGGCGGCACGCGCACCATCGAGGGGAAGAACACCCACGGCGACGCGTACCGCTTCCAGGGGAAGTTCCAGGGGACGGACGTGTACCTGGGCGAGCTGCGCACCGACGAGCGGGGCCGACTCCTTTCCTGGGCGGGACGGGGAACTCGGCCTCGCCCACCGGCCAGCCGATCTACGACCCCTCCGTGGAGAACAGCTTCATCAACGCCGAGGGGTGGTACGACGACGCATCCAACGGGCCGGTGACGGCCACCGTGAGCATCGAGGGGCGCGACATCCCCGTCGACCCCGCGTGGGTGGTGACGGCGCCGCCCAACTACGCGCCCGACCTGATCGCCGTCCGCACGCTGTACGACCTGCTGGTCGACCTGTACGTGCAGAACCACTGGATGGAGGTGCCGGCGAGGCCCTCGTTCGTGAACGACGTGTACCCGATCCTCCAGCGGATGTCGGGACTGCAGTGGGTGAACCGCGGCTTCGCCACGCAGTTCGGGCACGGCGCGCCCACCGACTTCGAGAACCCCGAGCACGTCGCCCGCCTGGCGCGCGACCCGAAAGCGGGCGGCTTCGACACCTGGGGCGAGCTGCGCCGGCAGGTGTTCAACGCCTTCCGCCTCCCCGAGCCCAAGGACGACAACCCGACGCCCTGGCCCTGGGAGTACGGCGACGCCGACGCGATCCCGGGGTTCCCCAACTCCCCCCGGCAGAACCTGGCGCTCACGGACACGCAGCACCTCACCCTGCAGCGGTGGGCCGCGGGGCAGTTCGTGCCGGACTGGCCGGCCGACGGCAGGCCCGTGCACGAGGTGGGGAAGCTTCCGGTGGCCGAACAGCCGGAGGTGCTGACCCGCGCGGCGCTCCACTTCTGCCTGGCCGACGCCTTCCACCCGGGGTGCGAGGTGACCTGGCCGATCCGCCACCTGAGCATGTTCACGGCGCCCTTCCGCATCCGCGTGCGCCCGGCGGGGGTGCCGGAGCCCGACTACGGCCCCACGCTCACGCAGGCGCAGGTGCTCGCCAGCGACGGCCCGCTCTGGGCGCAGGGACCGGGTGACCTGACGCGGTGGATGGGGCTCCCGTGGCAGGAGGACACCGCTTTCTGCCGCTCCGGGTACGACCCGGGGTACGACCCGTACCTCCCCACCTTCTGGCCGGCGCGCGTCCCCAACCAGGTGTTGAGCGAGGCCGACTACCGCATCGTGGTCGACCCGCACCGACCGCGCGAGGAGCGGGAGGCGGCGTTCAACCGGCGCGCGGAGTGGACGCGCCTGCTGGGCCCCGACAGCGACCCGGTGGCGCAGATGATGAACATGGTGAGCCACTTCGGGAACCAGGGCGTGGTGCTGCCGCGCGAGGGGGTCAAGGGCGACCCGCTCTTCCCGCCGGTGATCCTGGTGGAGAACGCGGTGATCCCGCCGGAGAAGAAGGGGCTCCTCAAGGCCCTTGCGGCGCCGGCCGCCGCGCCCGCGGCCGCGGCGCCCCCCGAGGGGCACGGACCACGCGAGCGGTTCCGTGGCCGCGCCGAGTACGTGCGCGCGCGGGCGCTGGCCGCCCCGGAGGGCACGGTCACCGAGGCGGTCAGGGAGTGACGGAGGGCCGCTTCCACGCCGTGGTGGCGGGGGGCGGCCCGGCGGGAGCGGCGGCGGCCCTCGCGCTTGCGCGCGGGGGCCGCCGCGTCCTGCTGGTGGACGGCGGGCAGCGCGCCGGGTCCCGCATCGGCGAGGCGCTGGCTCCCGCCGCGCGGCCGCTGCTGCGCGACCTGGGCGTGCTGGACCGGGTGCTGGCCGACGGGCACCTCCCCCGCTACGGGAACCTTTCCTCGTGGGGGTCGCCGGAGCTGCACGCCAGCGACTTCATCTTCGACCCCAACGGCCACGGTCTCGGCCTGGACCGCGCCCGCTTCGACGCGTCCCTGCGCGACGGAGCCGCCGCGGCGGGTGCGGAGGTCCGTCTCGACGCGCGGGTCGCCTCCGCCGGGCGGGACGCGGACGGGGGGTGGCGGGTGACGCTGCGCGCGGCGGACGGCGGCGACCGGGAGGTGCGGTGCGACTGGCTGGTGGACGCCACCGGCCGCTCCGCCGCCCTCGCCCGGCAGCACGGCGCCGCGCGGGTGCAGCACGACGCCCTGGTCGCCTTCTTCGCCCGCTTCAGCCCGGCGCGCGAGGGGGACCGCGACGCGCGGACGCTGATCGAGTCGGCGCCGGAGGGGTGGTGGTACACCGCCCTGGTGCCGGGCGGGGAGCGCGTGGTGGCCTGGCTCACCGACGCCGACCTGGCCGACCGCGCCGCGCTGCTCACGGAACAGGGCTTCGTGTCGACGCTGGACGGGTCGCGGCACGTTTCCGCCGTGCTCCGGGCGCACGGCTACGAGATCGCCACCCGGCCCCGTGGGGCGGACGCCGGCAGCGCGCGGCTGGACCGCTTCGTGGGCGAGGGGTGGATCGGGGCCGGCGACGCCGCGCTCTCGTTCGATCCACTCTCGTCGCAGGGGATCCTCACCGCGCTCTACACCGGGATGCTCGCGGGACGGGCGCTGCACGCCCACCTGGCGGGCGACGGGGCGGCGCTCCCCGCGTACGTGGACCGCCTGGAGCAGATCCACCTCGTGTACGAGCGGAACCGCGCCGCCTTCTACGGGTTCGAGGCGCGCTGGACGCGGCTCCCCTTCTGGAGCCGCCGCGTCCCCGCCGGCTGATCCACCCCGAACACGAAGCGGCTCCGGCGAGGAATCTCGCCGGGGCCGCGCTCCTGCCGCGCCGTGTGGGGACGGCGCGAATCGCTCCGTCCTACGGGCGCGCCGGGGCCGGGCGCGGGAGCGCCGTGGGCGGCACCATGTTGTTCAGGCGCATGTAGTTGGCGAGCTGGCTGTAGTGGTCGGCCATGTCCACCACGTGGCCGAGCACCATGTTCGCGCGCACGACCTGCCGGGACTGTCCGCGGAACGACAGGGTGGTCTGCTCGGCCAGCTTCGCGTCGTCGAGCTGCGCGAACGCGTTCTCGCAGAAGGTGAAGGAGGCGTTGAGCTTCTCCATCAGCTTGGCCTTCGGCCAGGTGGCCTTGACCGAGTCGGGGGTGGAGGTGTCCTCCGCCGGCAGCGTCGCCTTCATGTCGCCGAACGCGTTGCAGAACGTGTAGTTGTCGCTGGCGAGGTGCTGGGCGATGTAGCCGACGGAGAGCTGCACGGGCGTCGGCTTGTACGGGTACAGCCGCTCCGGGATCGAGTCGAGCGCCTGGGCGAGGTTCCGCTGGAGGGCCATGGTCCGCCCGCGGAACACCGTGGTGATGGGGTTCGCCTGCGGACCCGCGGCCGGCTGCTGGGCGGCGAGGCCCGCCGGCAGGGCCAGGGCGAGGAGCACTACGTACGAGATCTTCATAGGTTTTTCCCGGGGAGGAGAGTGAGGGGGACCGTCCGTCATATTCGGTGACGCGGCCGGTTTGCGCAACGGTCCCGCGCTCTCGCCCCCCGGGATCAGGCGCCGGCGCGGGGGTACTGCTCGTCGGTGACGTGCTCCAGCCACTCCACCGCCTTCCCGTCGAGCGCCTCCTGGATGGCGACGTGCGTCATCCCGGTGGTCGGTGACGCGCCGTGCCAGTGCTTCTCTCCCGGCTCGAACCACACCACGTCGCCGGGGCGGATCGCCTCGACCGGGCCGCCCTCGCGCTGCACGAGGCCGGAGCCTGCGGTGACGATCAGCGTCTGCCCGAGCGGGTGCGTGTGCCAGGCGGTGCGGGCGCCGGGCTCGAAGGTGACGGCGGCCCCGGCGACGCGGGCCGGAGGGGGCGCGGCGAACAGCGGGTCGATGCGGACGGCGCCGGTGAACCAGTCGGCCGGGCCCCTGCCGGAGGGCTGCGAGCCCGCTCGCGTGATCTGCATGGTCGTTCTCCCTGGTTTCGGAGTGTCGAGGCATCTTGTCGGGAAACAACTTAAACGCCCCTGATCCACGAACAAAGTCGATAGGATTTGCCACCGTATTAAGCTTTTCTTCACGATGACCGACGACCTGGACGGGATCCCGGCGTTCGTCGCGGTGGCGGAAGCGAAGGGCTTCCGCGCGGCCGGTAGCCCGCCTCCGCCGGAACGGGCGCGGGCCCTGCACGACCTGTTCTTCGGGGCGCCGCGAGAGTAGAACGAGAAGGGGGCGACGCGGCACCCGGCCGCGTCGCCCCCTCTTTGCTTCGATGGGCCGGATTCAGGGCCGCACGACCCCGAACGTCTGCACCGTCACCGTGGTGGGTCCCTGCACCCACACCTTCTGCCCCGGCTGCAGGGTCGAGGTGCCGCCCGTCAGCCGGACCGCCGAGCCGTCGGCGAGGCGCAGCTGCACCCCGCCGTCCGCGCCCCGCTCCACCACCCCCATCACCACCCTGCGCCCCTCCACCGAGACCACCTCGTAGTCGGTCGCCTCGATCTGCGACGCGCCCGGCCGGCCGCGCACCAGCACCCGCGCGCCTCCCAGCCGCCGGATCTCCCCGGCCAGCGGCCCGGTCACCGTCACCGGCCGCCCGCCCGTCGGCGTCACCTGGACGTGCACGTTCATCGGCGCCGAGCCGACCGTGGCCACGATCCCCTCCACGGAGGAGACCGTTGCCTGCGTGGCACCCTGCGCCGGTGCCGTGGCCGGGTCCTGCGTCATCGGCCGGGCGCACGCGGCGGACGCGAGCAGCAGCGCGGCACCGGCCGCTCCCCTCAGCCGGCCGCCGCTCACCGGGTCCTCACCAGCGAGAAGCTGAGCGCCGAGGTCGCGGCGGCCTGGAAGCGCGCGCCGGTCCCCCCGCGGTGCAGCCGGGCCCCGAACTCGCGCCGCTCGCGCAGCCGCAGGCTCCGCTCCCACCCACCGTCGTCGGTCCGGAAGCCGTCCGCGGCGGTCTGCACCGCGGCCAGCGAGCGCGAGAACGCAGGCGAGCGCGAGGGCGAGGGCCCCCCGGTCACGGGGACCACGTTGCTGGCCGTGACGTTCACCGCGAGCTGCGCCTCCAGCGCGGTCGAGGCGTGGAAGGGGATCAGCACGTACTCCGACCCGCCGCTCCCGCCCGCGACGCACAGCGACGAGGCGTCGGCCGGGCCGGCCTGGTACACCTGCCCGACGGTGAGCGCGACCGGGGTGCAGCTCGCTGGAGCCGCCGCGCCGGGGACGCCGAGCTGGACGCCGGCCTGGCTCCCCCCCGCCACCCCGAAGCGCAGGTAGGCCGCGGAGCCGGAGTGGATGGTCAGGTTCTGCGTCGCCCCGGAGGTCAGGGGGACGGTCGCCAGCGGGTAGACGCCGCCCAGCCCACGGTTGGTGAACAGGTCGCGGAAGTTCCAGCTCGGTTGCGTGTACTGCGCCGCGATCCCGGCGACCGCGTCGTCGGTGTAGTTGGCCACCGTCCAGTCGCGCACCCAGGCCAGCGGGTCGATGGCGAAGATGGCGGCGATGTTGGCCAGCCCCGACTGCCGCGAGTTGACCAGCGAGAACCAGAGCTGCTGCTGGTTCCCGCCCTTGCGGTCGGCGGCGTAGCGCAGGAACGACCAGGCCGCGCCGCGCGTCGCCAGCGAGTCGTTGTCCGCGTACGGCCCCCACTTCGGCGGGGCGTCCAGGTACTCGGCGAAGCGCCCTACGTTGTCGATCCCGTACTCGTTGAACGTCCCCAGGATCGCGTTGCTCCGGAAGATCGTCTGCTGTGAGACGTTCTCCCCCGGTCCCGTGCCGGGCGCGTTCGCGTAGAAGTTCAGCTCCTCGGCGATGTGGGCCAGCCCCTCGTCCAGCCAGCTCTCTTCCAGGTCGAACGCGTCGTTCACGTAGATCCGGCGCGAGGCGTTGATCAGGTGCTGGAACTCGTGGGCGGTGGTGGACAGGGTGCTTTCCCGCACGTAGTCCGCCGTCCGCGTGTTGCCGTTGATGGAGCCGCCGGGATCGGGCGCGAGCATGTAGAACATCTCGGCGTTGTTGCTCCCCGGGCACCCCGGGAGGCCGATGCTGTCCTGCTGCGGGAGGA
>JAFAYN010000455.1 GCA_019240375.1 Gemmatimonadota bacterium | reverse complement strand
GCACCTCGCCCGCGTCCGTGACCCCGAACAGGACGAAGCCGCCCCGGCCGTTGAGCATGGCGCAGACCGCACGGGCACCGTCCGAGCGCTGACCGGTGGAAGTCTTGAACTCCACCTGTTCCGACTCACCCCCGACGACGATCGCGTCCAGCTCGGCCCGGGTCATACCGCGTCCCCGAGCTTCACCAGGAGCCCTGCCACGAGTATGGCAACCGCTCTCTGAAACGACGGAATGGAGATACCGCTTTCCATGAATCGGTACCGGGGGAATGGGGGAATATCCTCGAAATGCCGGTGGGCAGGATAGTAGCCGGGGGTACGCTCCCCCTGCAACCATCCCACAACGCAGCGCGGGCCGGAGACCCCAGGGTCCCCGGCCCGCGCCGCTCACCGCGAAGGGCTACCGGCTCAGCGGCTGGCGAGCGCCATCCACTGATCCGCCTGCTTGGAGTTGCGCTCGAACTCCCGCTGGTTGCCGACCATCCCCTCCGCCTGCGCCAGCGCCATGTTGGCGCTGGCGTAGTAGGTCGGGAAGCCGCGCGTGGCGTCGTCCGTCCAGTGCTCGCGGTGCACCAGGTCGCCGTACCGGAAGTCCTTCCACACCAGCTCGCGGTTACGGGCCAGGTCGAAGTACGCGCCGAAGTACGGCGAGTACTGGCTGTTCTGGGGCATGGCCATCAGCCCCTTCGCCTCCTCCGGCGTCACCAGCTTGTACGCCAGCCCCTGCCGCGCGACGTACGGGTCCAGCCCCAGGTCGCGGTGCACCGCGCCGGTGGTGGCGAAGAAGATCGGCCGGTCGCCCCACGACTCCTTGATGATGGTCAGGATCAACTGGTCCGAAGGCGTCAGGTACCGCCCGCTCTTGAAGGGCGCCTGGATCCCCCGCGCCTCGAACACCACGTCCTGCGAGAGCGGCAGGACCGACCGGGAGAGCACGTCGATCTGCGCGTCCGTCATGGGGAGCATGGTGCGCGACGGCGGACGCGGGTTGCCGTAGAAGGACGGAGCCCCCCTGGGATCGAAGGGCCGCTGGCAGATGATCCGCGTCGGGTCCTGCGCCCAGGCGCCCGGCGTGGGGCAGGGCCGGGTCAGGTCGCGGAGCTGCTTGGGGTACCAGTCCGTGTTCAGGTAGGTCCCCACGATGACGGTGACGTCGCGGCGGACGCCCTCGACCTCCTGGAGGTACCAGAGGGGGAAGGTGTCGTTGTCCCCGTTGGTGAAGAGCACCCCGTACGGCTCCACCGACTGCAGCAGGTTGTAGGCGAGGTCGTGCGCGGCCGTGTCCCCCCGGCGCGAGGCGTACGACCAGTTCAGCGCCAGCGGGACCAGGGCCAGCGCCAGCACCGGCGAGGTGATCAGCTCCGCCCCGCGGCTCCCCCGCCGCGACTCCGTCAGCTCCAGCCAGAGGGCGGTGATCCCCAGCCCCGCCCACAGCCCCCAGAGCGAGAAGGAGATCAGGAAGAAGTAGTCGCGCTCGCGCACCTCGGCCAGGTTCGGGTCCATCTCCCGGGCGGCCACCTGGCCGTAGCCGTACTTGAAGTTCATGTAGAACGCCAGCCCGAAGGAGAGCGTGACGAAGAGCACGGCCAGGTAGGCGAAGCTCTTCCGGTCGCGCTTCCAGTGCTGCCAGGCGCCGAAGAGCCCCAGCCCAAGGAAGAGCAGGGTGATCGGCAGGCGCTTGGGGCCGAAGTACCCCTGCTCGCCGCTGAGGGAGCGGGACCACTGCCAGTCGAAGTACTGGAAGTAGGTGGCCATCTGGTCGGCGAAGGGCGCCATCCGCTTCGTCACCGGCGGCTTCTGGTACTGCTCGCGGCTGAGCGCGGCGCTCAGGTTCTGGCACCCGTCCGGGACGAGCGGGAAGACGCTGTGCACGACGCTCTCGTACGCCGAGCCGATGCTGGAGCAGACGGGCGCGGCCTCGTTGATGACGGGGTTCTGCGCCGAGCGTACCGGGAGGAAGAGCTGCACCGAGATCGCCAGCAGGACGGCCCCGACGCTCCAGGCGTACAGCCGCCAGTTGGCCAGGGAGCGGGCCTTGACCATCAGGACCAGCACCAGCAGCGCGGGCGCCACCAGGAGCGCCATGCGGTGGTTCCCCTCGGAAGAGAGGAAGGTCAGGAAGATCATCAGCACCAGCACGTTGTCGTCGTGCCAGCGGCGCCCCTGCCGGCTGCGGTCCCGCCCCCCGTGCTCCTCGACGTGGTCACGCCAGAGGAACGCCATCCACGAGACGAAGGCGATGGTGAGGAAGGAGACGGTATAGACCTTCTCGTTGACGTTGGACTGGTTCCAGACGGTGAACGCCGTCGCCGACACCAGCACCGACGCCGCCGCCCCGATGCGCCGGACCCCTTCGCGCTCGGTGAAGTACCCCAGGATGCGGTGCACCACCAGGTACCAGAACGCCGAGGACGCCGCGCTCATGAACGCGGAGAACAGGTTGATGCGCACGGCGGTCGGGAGCCCGGTCACCGAAAGGAGCAGCTCCCAGCTGCGGGCGAGCAGCACGAAGAGCGGGTTCCCGGGCGGGTGCGGAATGCCCAGGATGTGCGCCGTCGAGATGTACTCGCTGGTGTCCCAGGTAGCCGTGGTGGGCGCCAGGGTGGCGGCGTACAGGGCGAACACGGCGAGCCCCGCGAGCGCCGCCAGCAGGTACGGCGGGCGGGGGGTGCGGGCAGCTTCCGCCGCGGGGGCGGAGGCGCGTGTGGTCTGCATTGTTTCCGCGGAAAGGCTCATGCGTCGGCCAGCGGCGGGTGCGAGGGACGAACGGTGGCAAAGTCCTGGAAGTTAAGACCGGGCGCGGGAGTGCGGAAGTGGAGGAGAGAGGTTACAGGGGACAGCCTGCAACGACGTCGAAGCCGGCACCTGGCC
>JAFAYN010000246.1 GCA_019240375.1 Gemmatimonadota bacterium | reverse complement strand
CCCTCCCGGAGTCTTCTGGTAGATGGTGTGGAGGACGTTCCTGTAGTCGACGCCCCACAACTGCGCACCGCGATTGCCACCCTGCTGCGAAGCGGTAAGCTTGTTCAGGACAGGTGCGTTTTGCCAGGCCATGAAGATCCTCCTCGGAAAGGGGGTAGGTGCCGCGGGTGGGGATCCCGGTTCGCCGGAACCGGGACGAACAATGCGCGGCGGCGGGACCAAAGTCAAAGGAAATTTCTCCCGCAGAAGATGGGCGGAAATGCTCGTTCGCGAGCCCCTGACAGGCGATTCGGGTCATGGGTCATCACTGGGAGTGGGGATGGAATTGCAAAAAATGTCTCGTGGGAATAGTTTGGGGCGAGGGCGTCCGGCGGATCTCCGCGAAGGTGGGCCGCCCGAGCTCTCCCGACGGTCTCGTCGCGGCTCGCGGGCCGCGTGAAACTGTCGGAAGGCGGCGGTCCCATGTATATGTGGTGGATCGTAGCTTCCGGCCCGTTCACTCCGCACCTGGAGGACGCAATGAAATTCCTGTTCACCCTGTGCTCCGCGCTCATCCTCCTTGTGCTGGGCGTCAGCCCCACCCTCGCCTGGGACGACTTCGGCCACCGGCTGGTCGCGCGCATCGCGTGGGAGAACATGACCCCGCAGGCGCGCGCCCGGGCGATCTCGATCCTGCGGGGGGCGGCGCCGGAGACGAGGCTCGCCGGAGCGGGCGGCACCGGCACGCTCTCGCCGCAGCAGCAGATGGAGCTGTTCGCCAACGCCGCCGTCTGGCCGGACAGCATCCGGAACGTGAACGACCCGCGCAACGAGAAGTACGACCACCCATACCGCCACTACGTCGACATCTCCTGGCGCCAGGCCACCGACTTCGGCCCGGTGCAGCCGAGCGACCACCGCGAACAGGGAGACCTGCTCAGGGACGTTTCCCGGCTGCAGCAGAAGCTCACAGGCGGGACCCCGGAAGAGCAGGCGACGGCGCTCGCGTGGATCCTTCACCTGGTGGGCGACATCCACCAGCCGCTCCACGCCAGCGCACGAGTGACGCCGCGCGACGAGTGTGGCGACGCCGGCGGCAACGACTTCAAGCTCGAGGTGCTTCAGGGAGACCGGCGGCGGACCCTGCACTCGGTCTGGGACGGGATCATCACGGACAACCTCAGGAAGTCCAGCGAGCCGCTGGAAACCTCCCTCACCCGCGCCCTCACCGAGGTGACGCAGCGGCACCCGCGCGGCGAGTTCGCCTCCGAGATCGGTCAGACGGACTTCCGCCAGTGGGCCCGGGAGAGCGTCGCCATCGCGCAGCGCTCCGTGTACCGCGCCCCCCTGGCGCGCGATCACGCCGCGCCGGCCGCGTACCGCCAGGCCGCCTTCCGGGCCGCCGAGCCGCGGGTCGCGCTGGCCGGCTACCGCCTCGCCGACCTGCTGAACCAGGCGCTGGGGAGCTGAGCCCCGCGCCGACGCCTCCACCGAGCGCGAGCCGCATACACGGGACCCCTGCCGAAGCGCTCCGGCAGGGGTCCCTTACGTTTGCAGGTTTGTCCTTGCGGCGCTTGAAGATGAGGCGGCGCGTGGGTAGATTTCGCGCGTCTTCTGACCCAGCCGGCACCGTCCTCTTCGAGATCCAGCTTTTCCGGATGAGCTATCGTCGGTTCCACGACTCCGAGGGCACGCTCTGGCGCGTCTGGGAAGTCGTTCCCCAGGTGGATCGCCGCCGCGCGATCCGTCGCGTCCGCGTGGTCAAGATCTACCACCGCGACCGGCGCGTCCTCCCCGACCGGCGGCTGGACATGCGCAGGAGCCGCCTGTTCTTCCCCCCCACGGAGTCGGCCTGGCTCTGCTTCGAGGCGGACTCCCGGAAGCGGCGCCTGACCCCCATCCCGGCCCGCTGGTACCTGGAGGACGACGCCGGGCTGGAGCGCCTGTGCGACGCCGCCGAGCCCCAGGCCACCGCCGACCGGCCCGCGATCGTGCCCGCGTGACCGCCGCGCCCGTGCGCTACTCCTCGCCGAGCCAGGCGTGCAGGGTGTACTCGGCGCGGGCGTAGCGCGCGCCCACCGCCTCGTAGATGCGGATGGTGGGGAAGTTGTGGTTCTGGGTCTGGCACTCGCTCACCCCACCGTGCTCGTGGGCCCACACGGTGCCCGCGCGGATCAACCCCGCGTACGCGCCCGGCGTGTCGCGGCGGCAGGCGCCGAGCCCGCTCCCGAACACCGGCACCCCCGCCACGGTCGACACCGGCTCGACCCGGCGGAACGCCAGGAACCCCAGCAGGCGCCCCTCCGGCCCCTCCGACACCAGCACCGTGTCCGCCATCCCGCCCGACACGCACTGCCGCGACCACTCCACGTACAGCGCGTCGGCGCGCTCCCGCAGGT
>JAFAYN010000183.1 GCA_019240375.1 Gemmatimonadota bacterium | reverse complement strand
CGCGCTCCGCCGCGAGCTGTGGAGGCGAATGGACCGCCAGCAGGCGGAAAGGGACGCCCCCGTGAAGCGACCGTCCGGCGGTCGCCCGGCGACATGAGCTGAACCCCGGGGAGGAATCCCGGGGAGGAACCCCGGGGAGAAGGAATGGACAAGCAATCGGACGAGCTGCGCCTGCGGCTGGAGGTGGGACGGACCCGAAGCGAACTCGCCTGCCACCGCGCCCGGGAGCTGTGCGAGCAGGTGGACCTCAACCGCTGGATCGCGAGCAGGCACATGGAAGAGGCCCGCGGCCTGCGCCGGGAGAGACCGGACCTCCCGACCTCCCGACCTCCCGACCTCCCGACCTCCCGGCGACTGATTCCGCGCGGATCGGCCGCGAGCCACTGATCACGGCCGGCCTCCCCGGCCTGCCGCCCTCCCCCTCCGCATTCGGCCGTTCTCCGCGACGGCGCGACGCCCCCCTCGTTCCCCGTCACCACCTCCACCGGCCCGTCCGCCGGGGCACCCGGCCCAACGGTCGAGCCCCTTTCGCGCGCGTCGGCCGGGGCGCAGATTCTCTCCGGCACTCCTTCTGCACCGGGAAACAGGTATGAGAAACGCATCGTTACCGTTCCCGCCGGACGACGAAACCAGGCTGGACCGCGAGGTGTGGCGGACCCGGGGAGCGATGGCGCGCGCCGAGGCCCGCGAGCTGCGCGAGCAGGCCCGCCAGGCCCGGTGGTTCTCCCGGCAGTTCCGCGACTGGTGCAACGACCTCGTCGCGGAGCGGCAGGCCGCGTTGAAGTCCCTGGAGCGGTAGTCGACGCTCCGGGAACGCATCGTGCGCAGCGGGTCCCGGAAACGCACGGAGGACACCCGTATCGCCATACGCCCATGCAGGAGCCGCAGTCCCTCGGCTCGATCCTGGAAACCCTGCTCCAGCTCCGGGAAGCCGCCTTCCGCCTGCGCCACCACGAAGTGGCCTTTCACACGCTCTCCGCCGCCGCGCACGCCGCCGAACAGCTCGGCGACACGAAAACGCTGGAGCGGATCGAGCGCCTGGCCCGCGAGCACCTGGAGTGGATCGACGCCAACGACCCCGCGCAGCGGTTCTCCACCCGCTCAGCGGCGCAGCGCGGGTTCTCCAGCATCTTCGAGCAGCTTGCCGTCACCACGGCGGGAATGCGGGCGCGGCTCCACCTGCGGCGGGACAGGAGCAGGGCGGAGCGAGCACGCGGGTGAGGCGACCGACCTGTGGCGCACCTGGAGCGGGGCTGGACAGCGGGAGGGAGCGCCGCGACCGGGGCTGATCCGGGCCCGGCTCAGTCGGCCGTTTCCTGGTAGGCGGTGGGGGTGCTGGTGATCCCGCTCCCCAGCAGCGCATCGCGAAGGATGCGCGCCTGACGGCGCGACTCGGACGCCTGCGTGCGGAAGCGCTCCACGGCCAGGACCGAGGAAGCCTCTCCCAGCCGCCGCGCCATGCGGGTTGCCAGGTCGGCCTTCTCCTCCAGCGCGTTGATGGCGCTCCACAGCGCCGCCTCCAGCGTTTCGGTCTGCGCGGTGAGCAGGCTGTCCACCGAGTAGCTGTGCCCCACCCGGCAGCGGAAGCGCAGCATGTCGCCTTCCGGGATCTCCCACAGGCTCCCGCTGCACTCCGGGCAGGTGAGCCCCGAGGCGCGGTCCCTCACCAGCGGGTTGTCGGCGCCCCCCTCCTCCACCAGCTCCCTCCGCACGGCGTTCTGCTCGCTCGGTTCCGGCACGGGGCTCTCTCCTTTTTCTTCCGGCGCTTCGTGCGCCATGCGCACCAGGAAAGGGGCGATCTCGTCCAGGAGAAGACAGAGGGCCCCGTGCACGTTTTCCAGCGCGCTGCGCGGCATCCCGCCGAACAGCGCCTCCTCCGGGTCCTGCACCACCGCCACCCCGCCCTGGTCGCTCACCTCCAGCAGCCCGGTGGTCCCGTCGTCCAGGTTCCCGGTCAGCACCACCCCCACCACCCGCGGCCCGTAGCTGCGCGCGGCGGTGCGGAACATAGGGTCCGCCGCGGGACGGTGGCCGTTCTCCTTGGGGCCGCGCCACACGTGCACGTGCCCCTTCCCCACCAGCAGGTGGCTGTCCGGCGGGGCGATGTACACGCGCCCGGGGACGATCGCCTCCCCGTCCTCCGGGTGCCCGGCCGGGAGGCCCCCCACGCGGCTCAGGATGTCGGGGAGGACGCTGGTGCTGTTCGAGGGGAAGTGGACGGAGACGAAAAGCGCGGCCGGCAGGTCCGCCGGAAGGCCGGCCACGATCCGGGCCAGGGCTTCCACCCCGCCCGCCGAAGCTCCGATGACGATGATGTCGTGTCCGGACAAGCGCTCTCCCTGTATGAGCGCTCCGGCCGGGCACCCGCGAGCGCATTCTCCTCGATCCCTTCCCGATCCCGTGAGCACGGCAAGTTGCATGCTGGCCCGACTCTCCCGAGTCTCCCGCCCCTCCCCGTTCGTCTTGGCGAGCAACGACTTGCGCTCTTGACAGAGGGGGCGGGCGAGTGGCAAGATAACCCTGCGCGCCGGACCCGCCGAGCCCACCCTGGCCGCATCCCACCCTTCCCCACCGCACGGATGACACGCTCGGAAACCGACCAGACGTTCGAAGCGCTGCTCGCCTTTCTTCGCGACAATCGCGGGTTCGACTTCACCGGCTACAAGCGGGCCTCCCTGATGCGCCGGGTCCGCGCCCGGATGCACGCCCTTTCCTTCCGGGACTTCACCGACTACCGGGACTACCTGGAAACACACCCCGAGGAGTTCGCCCACCTCTTCAACACCATCCTCATCAACGTCACCGAGTTCTTCCGCGACCCCGAATCCTGGGCGGTGCTGGCCCGCGACTTCATCCCCGCGCTGGTGGCGCGGAAGCGCGCGGGAGAGCCGATCCGGGCGTGGAGCGCGGGGTGTGCCTCGGGGCAGGAAACGTACACGCTGGTGATGCTGCTGGCCGAGGCGCTGGGGCTGGAGCGCTTCCGCGACCAGGTGAAGGTGTACGCCACCGACGTGGACGAGGAGGCGCTCGAGCAGGCCCGCCGGGCGCACTACTCCGCCAGGGAGATGGAGGGCATCCCCGTCGAGCTGCGCGACCGCTACTTCGAGCCGTCGGCGGGCGGGTGGACCTTCCGTCCCGACCTGCGGCGGCTGGTGATCTTCGGGCGGCACGACCTGGTGCGCGACGCGCCCATCTCGCACCTGGACCTGCTCACCTGCCGGAACGCGCTGATGTACTTCAACGCCGAGACGCAGGCGCGCATCATGACGCGCTTCCACTTCTCG